>JANMON010000129.1:0-2883 GCA_031369265.1 Gemmatimonadaceae bacterium
CAGATCGTCAGCGGCTCGTCAACGAAGCCGGTGGTTTCTGGTGACCAGGCCGAGGTGGCGGACCGGTGCCGATGGATCTGAGGGCGTGACATCGCGACGTCTCCGGCGGGAGCATGGGGCGGGAACGTCCCCGTGGCGGACCTGAACACCGCCATGCTCGCACCGCGCTCAGGCCAGGTGATAACTGCCATGTTGCAGGCTGTGTGTCGCGATGTTGCATGCAACCGGCGGACACGCCGATGCAACGCGACCGGCACCGAAGCACAATCGGTGCAGCTTTAATTGCGCGTCGATCTCACAGGTTGGCGTGCAGCGGGGACGCGAGCCACGTTCCCTGCTCACCTCCGACCCATTCCCGACGATGTCTGATCGAACCACGCTCCTCATCGCCTGCTCGGCGGCACTCGCGATCGCGGCGCCGGCCGCCGAAGCGCAATCGGTGCAGTACCGCTCACCGGCGGGGATCGAGTACCTGGCGCAGGCCGACACCGGCCCGATCGCCCGGGCGCAGGCGACGCTCGCGGCCGACCCCCGCAGCGTGCCCAAACACATCGCGCTCGCCGTGGCACAGTCGGGGGCGAGACAGTTCCGGGAAGCCATTGCCACGCTGACGCGCGGCTTGGCGATCGCCCCTGACGACCCCATGCTGCTCCGGTGGCGCGGACACCGGTATCTCTCGGTGCGCGAGTTCGACCTCGCCCGCGCCGACCTCACCCGCGGCCTGGCCCTCGACAGCACCAATTACGGCATCCTCTTCCACCTCGGCGTCCTGCGCTTCGTCGAAGGTGACTTTGCCGCGGCGGCCGACCTGTTCGCACGCGCGCAGCCCCGCGCCCCGGATGGGGGTGAACGGGCCGGCAGCACCGACTGGCTCTGGATGTCGCTGGCGCGGGCCGGTCGGATGGCCGAGGGGAATGCGATGCTGGCGCGCCGCCCCGATTCGCTGCCCGCGCCTCCTGGGTATGCCTACGTCACGCGGCTCCGTTTGTATCGCGGCGAGTTGACCCCCGCGACGCTGCTCTCGCCCGCGGACACCGCTGACGTGCAGGTGGCGACGCTGAACTATGGGCTGGGCAACTGGTTCATGGCCCGGGGTGACACGGTCCGCGCGCGCGCCGCCTGGGAAAAGGCGGTGGCATCCGGCGGGTGGCCGGGCTTCGGCTTCATCGTGTCGGAGGCGGAGCTGAAGCGGTTGCGACGATAAGTCGCGCGCGCCGTCAGCGAGCGGCGCGCTTCCGTGGCGCCTTCGTCGCCAGGCTGGCCTGCACACGGTGCCTGGTGATGCGCGTGATCAGCGCCACCGGCATGGGCCGATCGAGCGGAAACTGGATCGCGCCCTTGGAGGTCTTGAAGTCGCCCAACTCGTCGCGGAACGCGTCGACGGCGCCGGAACCGGGATAGAACCCGATGTGGTGCGTGAACGCCGCGAAGTGCACCAGGTTGCCGTGGAGCTTGAAGGTCGGCATGCGATAGCTGATCGCCTCGGTCGCATGTGGTGCGGCCTTGGCGATGGTGGCGCGCACGAGGGTGAGCATCGGGCGGACGGCGGCGGGTGCGGCCGCGATGTAGGCGTCGATGTCGGGGGCGGTGTCGGTGTGGTACATGGGCGGCTCGCTGGTCGGATTTGCCGTCGAATCTGCGGCCTCAGCCCCGATCTCGCATCACCGGTTCATGGCGTCAGCGTCCTTGAACGGCTGACAGCACCCCCTCCCGCGGCCGCACCCACGGCGGCACCGCCACCGGACACTGCGCCGGCCGCATCGCAAACGTGAACGCCGCCACGCTCTCCCGGTCGCGATCGTAGCGCAGGTCGCCCACGCGCACCGAGTCGGCACCGGCCATCACCCAGAACGGCGCACGGGCGAAGCGCAGCCAGGCCGACACCCGACAGTTTTCGCGCGCCAGCGTGGCCAGCTGCGCACGGGGTGCACTCCACGACCACTGCCAGGCCACCGCCGCCGTCGGCGCGCGTGTTGCACGCGTCATCGGCAGGTTCAGCGCACCACGACTGCTGTCGGTGCCTGCTGCGCGCGAACACCACTCGGCGCGCACCAACTGCGGTGCCGCCGAACCCCACGCGGTGGTGAGCCGGTAGGTCGTGGCGCTGGTCTCGACCACGATCACGCGCGCACAGAGCGGGTTGGCGGGGCTCGGACTGAGCAGCACGTCCACCAGCTGCATCGCGTCGTCACCCGCGCCACGCACCGCCGCCGCCTGGTGCACCTGCGACCGCACGGCGCGCGTACCGATCGCGAAAGTGAGCGTGACCGCGATCCACCCCACCACCGCTGGCAGCGCGGCGGCACCCGGTGGCACCTGCCGCGAAAGCAGCAGCGACGCTGCCGCACCGAGTGTGGCGACGACCGCCGCCAGCGTCGAGACCTGCGGCACGATCCAACTCAGCGACAAGCCGAGCAGCAGCACACTCCACAACAGGATTCGTGGCAGCACTCGCGTGCTGGAGCGCAGCAGCATCGGCACCGACACGATCCAGAGCCAGGGCTCGATGATGAACACGGTGTCGCCGTACGTCCACGCATTCACGAATGGCGAGAATGGGTGCACGCCGTAATCGTTGGTGAAGTCGAGACACAGATGACTGAGCACGGCCACCGCCGCCAGCAGGAAAAGCCTGCGGCGATCGTCGGCGCGCACCGACGTTGCGTTCGCAGCTTGCACGGACCGCGCGCGATGGACCCGCAGCGCGAGGCTCCACAGCAACGGCACACCGATCACCGCCGCCAGCAGCGTGTGCGTGTAGCCGCGATGGTGCAGCAGCGACAGCAACATGTCGTAAATGCCGGCCAGCTGCAGAACCGCGCTCCACACCACGTCGATGTCGGGCAGGTTGGCGCCGACGATGCCCGTGAATGCGGCGGCGAT
>JANMON010000136.1:0-7380 GCA_031369265.1 Gemmatimonadaceae bacterium
CCAACCAGCCGCGAGTCGACCTGGGTGCCAAAAGGGCTCTGTCGCTGATCGCTCAAGAGCTTCGGAAGACGCCAAGCCGCTTCTGCGAGGCTGCGGCTCGACAGATCATCCAGGTGAGCTCGGCCACGCGCGCTGAGCCCCCCGCGTTCCCCGCGCCCTCCGCGTGAATTCTTTTCGTTCGCGCGACGACCCGATCACTGCGCGACGTAGATCTCCGGCATCCGCCGCTTCAACACTTCCAACTTCGGGGATACCCTATCGTCTGGGACTTCCCGGGCTCTGTCTGAGTTGGCGAATCGGGGGGCGCGGGGTGCGACATGAGCCCAGTTGCTGCTCCAACTTCGCCGACGATCGTTGAGCTGTAGCGGCATCACGCATCGAAATCGGCGGCATGATGACGCTTGCTGGTGAAGGCCGCAAGCATGGCTGGGTTGCGCGGGATGACGTTCTGGCGCGACATACGCCAATGGCGTATACTCCCTAATGCGCTTCGTCGAGACGCCCATCTTTACTGCAAGCCTGCGGAAGCATCTCGACGATGAGGCGTACCGCGCGCTCCAGCTCGCTCTTGTTCTGCGTCCCGAGCAGGGGGCGCTCATTCGTGGTGGTGCGGGTCTGCGCAAGCTGCGGTGGGGTGCAGATGGGCGCGGGAAGCGTGGTGGCGTGCGGACCATCTACTACTGGGCCGTCGACGACGATGTGTGCTACATGCTGTACCTGTTCGCCAAGAACGATCAAGGCGACCTGACGCAAAAGCAGCTCCAGGCATTGGCGCGCGTGGTGCGCGAGGAGTTCAAATGAAGGCAGAAGCTTTCGAGGAGTTGTTGACGAGTGTCCGACAGGCTGGCGCGATTCGTCGTGGCGAGCGCAAGCCGTCGCGAAGTACGACGTTCCGGCCGGCAGCGGTCAAGGCGCTACGTGCGGAGCTTGGCCAGTCGCAGGAAGAGTTTGCGCTGATGATCGGCGTGAGCGTGGCGACCCTGCGTAACTGGGAACAAGGCCGGCGGACTCCGGACGGCCCTGCGCTCGCATTGCTCAAGGTCGCCGCCTCGAATCCAGAAGCGGTCGTGACGGCGTTGCATCGTCCCGCGAAACGTGGGGCGGCATAGCGCGCGTTACGAACGACAATGCTGACGGAATCTCGTGTGCGGAAACTGATGCATGACCCTGCTGATCGGCATTACTTGTCGCATTGACAGGTCGCGGGCCACTCTTGAGAACTGAGTGCCGCGCCACCGTGCGGCTTGGCTTGGCCCTGCCTCGTCCTAGTCCGGTTGCGTTCATTCCTACTATTGAACGATGACAGTCTTCGAGCAGTTGGTTGAGGCATTCCACGGAAGTGGCGACGGCCTCATGAAGGCAGCAACGATCAAGGCGACGCTGGCGGAGCGGTATGGCACAAATCCCTCCAGCGTTATTCCATCGGACTATTGCTACAACCGCTGGAATCGTGGCATTGCGGGCCATCAGCCCTTATTCGTCCGCGTTGGCTCGGCCGAGTATCGCTATCTTGGCCCGGATCAATCCTTCACTGGGCTCGTATTCTGGCGTCCCAAAGGCGCAACGGCTGATCAAGTGGCTGGTGAACGAGTCCACGGCGTATTGCGTTTGTTCGACTTGCCCGCTTCCATAGTGTTGACGGACGACCTTCACGCAGAAACGTCTGCGAGTACCGTCACAGATCGACCTGACGATGTGTCAGATGCTACTGCTCGCGAAGGCGCTCCCGCACCGCGTAGCCGTCCAGAAGCAATTCCTCTCAGTTTCGAGCAACTTGATCGACTGTACGAGGAGTACATGGAGATCTTGACTCTCGAACTAGGTGAGTTTGGCTGCAAGCCGACCGAGACCAGGCATCTGATCGGCAGGCTCGGTGAATTCTTCTGCGCGCGGACGATACGCGGCCAGCTCGCTCGCCGCGTAAACCAGGCGGGATTCGACGTAGTGGGCGAGAACGGCAGGCGGGTGAGCGTCAAGACGACCGCGCAGCGGTCTGGCTTTGTATCACTCAACGCGAACACCATCGCATTGGCGGACGAACTGATGGTGCTCCGGTACGATGACGGGGCATTCGAAGTCGTGTATTTCGGCGATATGGCGAAGGCCATCGAGGTCGCACGCCCGTGGAAAGGCCGTTTTGAGCTCGACGTCTCGAAAGCTCGCCGAATCGGGAAGGATTGAAATCCCGAAACGCTTGCAGAGCGAAGCTGGCCATGTCCTGCAGCGGCTCTTCACCGTGTCACCGCATCGCTAGATCAGTACCGAGCGGGCGGGAGTATGACGGACACAGCTGTCGGTCAACAACCCAAAAGAGCCCGTCGCGGATCGCTCATCCAGTAGTCGATTCGCCACTACACGCCTGCGACTCTACAGATCATCCCGCTGAAAGCGGCCACCCGCGCTGAGCCCCCCCGCGCCCTCCGCGTGAACACTTTTCGTTCGCGCGACGACCCGATCACTGCGCGACGTAGATCTCCGGCATCCGCCGCTTCAACACCTCCAACTTCGGCAAATCGTTATACACGATGTACGCCTGCGTCAGATGCTGCGCCAGATAGTTCTGGTGATACGCCTCCGCCGCATAGAACTTCGTCAACGGCTCCAACGTCGTCACGATCGGCCGGCGATACACCCCAGCCTTGTTCAGCTCCGCGATGTACGCGCTCGCCGCATTCCGCTGCGCCTCGTTCCCGATGAAGATCGTCGACCGATACTGCGGCCCCGTGTCCGGCCCCTGGCGGTTCAGCTCCGTCGGATCGTGCGCCACGGTGAAGAACACCTTCAGCAACGTGCCGTACGACACCACCGCGGGATCGTAGGTGACTTCGACGGCCTCGGCGTGCCCGGTGCTGCCGCTGCCTACGTCCTCATACCGCGCCGTCTCGGCGGAGCCGCCGGCATAACCGCTCACCACGCGCGACACGCCCTTCACATGCTTGAACACCGCGTCCACGCCCCAGAAGCAGCCACCGGCGAACACCGCCACCTGGGTGCCGGTCGCGATCGCGGGCAGGTCGGCGGGCGGCGTCGGGATCGTGGCGTCGGCGGTGGCCGCGGCGGCGCTGGTGCCGGTACAGGCCAGCAGCGACAGGGCGGGCACCACGGCGAGCAGGCGGGCGAGGGTCTTCAGCATCGGAATCGGGGGCTGGCCGGCCGCGTGGGCACCGGAGTGGTGCGACGTGCGGAGACGGACATCACGACAAGATGTAGCCGAAGCCAACGCGTTGGGTTCCCGCTTACGGTGCCGTCGGCCGGACCACCTTGCCCAGGAAGAGGATTGCGCCCGTCAGCCGCTCGCGGATCACGAACAGGAACGGGCGGTCGATCACCAGCCCGCTCGGTCCCGCCGATGTCTCCACGATCACCACCGCCGTCACCGCGGCCGCCTCGGTGCCTTCCTCGTTCACGTCCACGAACACCTTCTGCAGCACACTGCTGACCTGCGCAGCGGGGGTCGGGCCGGCGAACATCGGCGCCAGCTGCGGATTGAGGAAGACGCGCGGCATGCCCAGCGCGGCCAGCGCCGGCTTCAGTTCGCGCTCGACCTCCATCCGGAACTTCGGCATCCGGATCCGTCGCTGCAGCGCCCGTTCGCCGAGCGCCGACAGCATCGCTTCCCAGCGCAGCGGCGTCAGTTCGTCGAGCGTCGACTCCAGCTTGCCCGCCGGCGGCATCACCACGTCCATCACGAACGCATCACCACCATACGGCAGCTCGGCGATCACCGTGCCGTCCGCCAGACCACCGGTGCGTGCAAGGCCCTCATTGGTCTCCATCATCTGCGCGGAGATTGGGGCGCTCGGCGTCACGAAGAACTCGCCCGGCCGCGTGTCGCGCTCGTTGAACTGCGCGCGCCAACTGCCCTTGAAGTAGGTGGCGTTGACCAGCATCGCAATCGTGGCCGGATCGAGCTGGTTGAGGATCGAGGTGATACGCCCGTTCGTCTTCGCCGACACCCAGGCGTTGATCGTGGTCAGCGTTGACGGTGCGAGGAATGACACCGCCGAGACGCGCCCGTCAAACGCAGTCGTGATGGCCTGCGTGAACGCCGCCGCAGGCGGATACCGCGTGTCAAACCAGGTGGCATTCGCGAACTGCATCGTGACCGACGGATCGATGGCCGTGAGCAGCGGCACCAGCGTGCCGTAGGCGGCATTGATGCCGGCCACCGATCGCGTGCCGAAGCCGAGCGTGGTGCGCACCTGGTTCAGCGTCTCTCCTTCGGCACCGTTCATCAGGATGCCAAGCGCGAGCGACGCCGAGATCGGAGAGAGCGTGAGGTTCTGGCCACGCGCGGTGGTGGCGTTCACCTGCCGGAACAGCGCCAGCCCGAACTGCGTCGTGGCGCTGGCGGCGACCAGCTCATCGGCCGAGAGTGCACGCGGCAGCGCGGTGATCACCGGCTGCTGCTTCTCGCTGGCGTCGGTGGGCGAGGAGCAGGCCGCGAGCAGGGTCATGCCGGCTGCGAGGAGGGCGTTGCGCGGTGTCGTCCACGGGATCATGCGAAACTCCACGGAGGGTCATGTCCGCGACGTCGCATGCACCGGGCCACCGTCGCGACCTTCAGTACCGCTGCGCACGCGGGACCGTCACAACCGCACCGGCACAGCGAACACGAGCGCGCGGAACGGCGGTGACACCGATCGTCTCGCACTCACCGTGCCAGCAGCACCCTCCCGATCGCATCGATCCGTGGCGCACCCGCCAGCGCCATCGACAGCGAGAGATCCTCACGCAGCAACGTCAGCACCCGCCGCACCCCACGCTCCCCATCCACCGCCAGCCCCCACAGGTACGGCCGACCCACCAGCACCGCACGCGCGCCGAGTGCCAGCGCCTTCAGCACGTCGGTGCCGCGGCGGATGCCGCCATCCACGAACACCTCGGCCTTGCCCTCCACCGCGTCCACCACCGCGCGCAGCGCATCACACGACGACAGCACCGTGTCGAGCTGGCGGCCACCATGATTCGAGACGCCGATGCCCGCCGCACCATGCTGCACGGCCAGGCGCGCATCGTCGGGCGCCAGCACGCCCTTCACCACGATCGGCAACGACGTGATGCTGCGCAGCCACGTCAGGCCTTCCCACGTCAGCGACGGATCGAACTGGTCGCCGATGTACTGCAGCAGCGCCGAGCCTGAACCGGCATCGGCAATCACGTGGCCGAAGTTCGCGGCCTCGATGCCATGCGGCACGCGGAACTGGTTGCGCAGGTCGCGCTCGCGGTTGCCCGGGCGCGGCACATCCACCGTCAGGCAGATCGCCGCGTATCCCGCCTCCTCCGCGCGCTGCACGAGGTCGCGGGTGATGCTGCGGTCGCGGTACACGTAGAGCTGGAACCACCGTGGCGAACTGCCTTCGCGCGCCACCGCTTCCAGCGACACGGAACTGAGCGTGCTGAGGACCTGCACCGTCCCTTCCGCCGCCGCCGCGCGCGCCACCGCCAACTCGCCGTCGGCATGCGCAAGGCGGTTGAGCGCGCATGGTGCCGTCAAAATCGGCATCGAGATCGGCTCGCCAAGCACGGAGGTGCGCAGGTCGCAGTTGGCGACGTCTACCATTACCCGCGGCAGTAACCGCAAGCGCGTCCAGGCGGCGACGTTCTCGGCCAGCGTGATCTCATCGCCCGCGCCGCCGGCGTAGTAATCGTACACCGCCTGCGGCACCGTCTCACTGGCCAGCGACTCGATGTCCTGCAGGGTCAGGAAGGTCATCGTCAGCTCCTCGAAGGTTCCGGCAGGACCGGCACCACGCCTGCGACGCCGCGGATGCGAGCGTGTCGTGCCGGAAGTTACCGCGATCACCGCCGAGCGCGCTGCGATGCGATCCGTTGGCGGACCAGGGTGCGCGCAGGTAGCATCCACCACCCGCCACTGCGGCACTCCGCGGTGTCCGATCCCTGCCGAGCATCCCGTGATCCTGCCGAGTCCCCGCTGGCGCCACCGCGCCACGCTGCCCTTTCTCGCACTGCTCACCAGTGCGCCTCCTGCGCTTGCGCAACGCACCGGCTGGCAGCCGCTCTTCGACGGCAAGTCGCTGGATGGCTGGGTGCAGTGCAACGGCACCGCACCGTTCACCGTCGAGAGTGGAACGATCACCGGCCGCGCCGTCCTCGGCTCGCCCAACAGCTTCCTCTGCACCCGCGAGCAGTACGGCGACTTCGTGCTGGAGTTCGAGTTCCGCCAGGATTCGGTGCTGCCGTACAACTCCGGCGTGCAGGTGCGCAGTGCGGTGGACCCGGCGCTGCGCGGTGGGCGCGTGCACGGCTACCAGCTGGACATCGATCCCACACCGCGCCGCTGGACCGGTGGCATCTACGACGAGTCGCGCCGCGGCTGGCTGCACACGCTGGACGGGCAACCCACCGCGCAGGCCGCATACCGGCTCGGTCAGTGGAACCGGTTCCGCGTGGAGGCCATCGGCACGTCGATCCGCACCTTCGTCAATGGTGTGCCAGCGGCCGACATCATCGATGATCTCTCCCCGCGCGGCCTGATCGCGCTGCAGGTGCACGACATCGGATCCGACAGCGCACGCGCGGGCAAGGCGGTGCAGTTTCGCAACCTGCGCATCCGCACCAGCGACCTCACCGCGGTGCGCACGCCGCCAGGCAGCAGCGGCATGCAATTCAACCGCATTCCCAACACGCTCACCGCGCGCGAGAAGGCCGCCGGCTGGACGCTGCTGTGGGACGGGAAGACGAGCACCGGCTGGCGTGGCGCCAAGCTCACCACCTTTCCCGCCCAGGGGTGGGAGATGCGTGACGGTGTGCTCTCGGTGCTGCAGACCGAAGGCCGCGAGGCAGCCGCCGGTGGCGACATCGTTACGACCGCGCCTTACGAAAACTTCGAGCTGGTGCTGGAATACCGGCTCACGCCGGGTGCCAACAGCGGCATCAAGTATTTCGTCAACACCGCCCTCAACACCGGCGAAGGCAGCGCCATCGGCACCGAGTTCCAGCTGCTGGACGATGCGCGGCATCCCGACGCGAAGCTGGGCGTGGCCGGCAATCGCACCAACGGTGGCCTGTACGACCTCATCGCGCCCATCAACCGACGGCCCAACGCCATCGGCGAGTGGAACCAGGCCCGCATCCTCGTGCGCGGCGCACAGGTGGAGCACTGGCTGAACGGCTTCCGCACCGTGCAGTACGAGCGTGGCACGCAACAGTGGCGCGCGCTGGTGAGCCACAGCAAGTACGTGAGCTGGCCCAACTTCGGCGAGGCCACCCGCGGCCACATCCTGTTGCAGGATCACGGCAATACGGTGTCGTTCCGGTCGATCAAGCTGCGTGTCCTGCCGTGACCGACGAACCTCCCATGACCGACACCTCGCGCCGATCGTTTCTCCGCACCTCGGCCGCCGGCTCGGCGGCGAT
>JANMON010000137.1:0-13551 GCA_031369265.1 Gemmatimonadaceae bacterium
GGACCGCAGCGGCAGCCGCACCGGCCATCAGCAATGGCTTCTTGTTCGTGGACCGGCTGCGTGCGGGCGCCGCCGGCTCGAACTCGTAGACCGACGGCGCACTGGTGACATAGTTCGGTACCGCCTGCGACACGTACTCCTGCGACGGTGTCACCACCGGCGCCGCGGTGGGCGAGCGCTGGGCGGTGGTGCGCTTGGGCGTGGACGAGAACGTGACGACCAGTTCCGGCACCGGGGCCGGCGGCGCGTGATGCGCCACGGGCGCGGCCGGCGGCTGCACGGTCGGCGGCACGTACGGCGGCACGTACGGCGCTGCCGGAGCGAACGTCTCGGCCGGGGCGAAGGTCTGTGCCGGTGCAACCGTCTCCGCTGGCGCGAAGGTCTCCGGCGAGGCGAGGTGCGCGGCGGGGGCGAATTGCTCCGGCGGCGTGTACGTGTCCAGCGATCCGAACTGGCCCATCGGCTCGAGCGCGTCGAATGATGCGCCAAGCGAGCCTGCCGAGGTGATCGGCTCCAGTGGCACTGACGTCGGCATGATCGCCGACATGCCACCGTATGGCGTCGGTGTGAAGATCGACGGGGCCACCAGCGGCGAGTCGGACACCGGCACCACGATCTGGGGCGTCAGCATCTGAACCTTGGGCAGATCGACGGGCGCCACCGGCGTCTCGACGATCGCTTCGGGTGCAGCAGGTGCGGCGGCGCGCGGCGACTCGGTCTCGGCGCGGAGCTTGGTGATGGCGTCCACCAGGCTGCCCGGCGTCTGTGAGCGTGCGGTGGCGGGCGGGAATTCGGTCTCGAGCGGCACCGGGCCCGCGTCCTTGCGTCGTGGGGTCGCGGGGCGCGGCGGGGCCGACGGCTGCAGCGGGGCGTCGATGCCATACATCTGCACCAGGCTGGCGTCACCACCGGCGAGCGTCAGCAACGTCCCGGAACCGCTCGGCACCAGTCCCTGTCGGGCCTCGGCTTCGGCGGTCTTCGGCGACGGGCTGCCGAGCATCATCGCGACGTAGTGGCGCGAGCAATCGGCACAGGAACCGAGATGGTCGTCGATCTCGCGGCGGCGGTGCGCGTCGAGGCGCCCGGCCACCAAGGCCTTGAGTTCGAACAATTCGGGGTGCACGAGAGTCTCCCATCGTCGAGAGGCTCGCTGCGTCCACGCCGTCCGGAATGGGGCCTGGTCGCAGAAAAGCCGGGGCGGTCCCACACCGCCTCGCAGATACGACGACGACGGCCCGGGACGGCAACACCCCCGACGTGGGGGTCACCTGCCTCGGAGTGTCGGTCGCATCATCAGCGAGGTAAACACCTGATCCCGCCGTCAGCCCCCCGGATCGGCGATCCGGGGGGTCAGCCCGCCCTCAGAACCCGTCGGCCTCGAGCGCCATCACCGGCGCCGACCCGGCCATGATCCGGGCGAACAGCCCGTGGGCCTCGGGCAGCATCTTGGTGAAGAAGAAGCGGGCCGTCTTGATCTTGGCGTCGTGGAACGCCCGGTCGCCGTTGGCAGTGGGCAGCCTGGCGAACGACACCTCGGCCATCCGCAGCCACATGTCGCCCAGCGCCACCAGGCCGAACATGCGCAGGTAGTCGCTGCTGGCGGCGCCCGCCTCGTCTGGATTGGCCAGCGACTTGAGGGCGATGAACTGCGTCGCCTGCTGCAGTCGCGCGAAGATCTTGGCGAACGGCTCGGCGAACTCCTTCAGCTCCGGATCCTGGGCGGTGCGCTCCAGGCGCTCGCTGAGCGGATGGAAGAAGAAACGGAGCAGCCGGCCGCCATCCTGGGGCAGTTTGCGACCCACCAGGTCCAGCGCCTGGATGCCGTTGGCGCCTTCGTAGATCTGGGCGATGCGTGCGTCACGAACGAACTGCTCCATGCCGTACTCGCGGATGTAGCCATGCCCGCCGTAGATCTGCAGCGCCATGTTGGTGCACTCGAACCCCATGTCGGTGAAGTACGCCTTCACGATCGGCGTCATCAGCGCCACGAAGTCGTCGGCGTCCTTCCGTACCGCGGCGTCGGGGTGTTTCTCGGTGACGTCGATGTGCGTGCCCACCCACAGCGAGAGGGCGCGTGCCCCCTCGTTGAAGGCGCGGATCGTCATCAGCGAGCGGCGCACGTCGGGATGCACGATCAGTGGATCGGCCGGTCCCGAGGGATTCTTGGCGCCGGTCAGCGAGCGCCCCTGCAAACGATCCTTCGCATAACTGACCGCGTTCTGGTACGCGACTTCGCTCAGCCCCAGTCCCTGCATGCCCACCGCCAGCCGCGCGGCGTTCATCATCGTGAACATGCCGCGCATGCCCTTGTTGCGTTCACCCACCAGCCAGCCGATCGAGTTCTCGAACGCCAGGACGCACGTCGGCGACGCCTTGATGCCCATCTTGTGTTCGATGCTCACGCAGCGCACGGCGTTGTCGGCGCCCGGCGTCCCGTCGGCATTCAGCAGGAACTTCGGCACGATGAACAGGCTGATGCCCTTGATGCCCGGCGGGGCATCGGGGAGGCGCGCCAGCACCAGGTGCACGATGTTGTCGGTGAGGTCGTGATCACCCGCCGAGATGAAGATCTTGTTGCCGGTGATCGCAAAGCTGCCGTCGTCGCGCGGCTCGGCCTTGGTGGTCAGCAGGCCGAGGTCCGTGCCACACTGCGCTTCGGTGAGGCACATGGTGCCGGACCATTCACCGGTCACCAGCTTCGGCAGCCAGGTGGCCTTGAGGTCGTCGGTGCCGTGCACCAGCAGCGCGTGATAGGCACCATGACTGAGGCCGGGGAACATGCCGAAGCTGAGGTTCGAGGCGCAGATCATCTCCTCCACCGCGAAGCGCAGTGTCTGCGGAAAGCCCTGCCCACCAAACGCTTCGTCGGCCGACAGCGCCGGCCATCCCGACTCCACGTACTGATGGTACGCGGCCTTGAACCCGCTGGGCGTGGTGACGGTGCCGTCGTCGATGCGGCAGCCCTCCGCGTCACCGGTCTGGTTGATCGGCTGCAGTACCTCCTCGCAGAACTGCGCTGCACCCTCCAGCACCGCCATCGCCGTGCCGGCGTCGAACTCGCCATAGCCAGGCAGCGCCGTCAGGCGCGCGTAGTCGATCACGTCGTCGAGCACGAACTTCATGTCGTCCAGTGGGGCCTTGTACGTCGGCATCGATGATCCTCAGTTCCGCAGCGGCTTGCCCGTCGCGAGCATGTGCTCGATGCGGGCGAGAGTGCCGGGGGTGTGTGCGAGTTGCAGGAAGTGCTCGCGCTCGAGCGTCAACAGCGCCGCCTCGTCCAGTGGCGTGGTGCCGTCGGTGTCACCACCGCTCAGCACCGAGGCGAGATGGTCGGCCACCACCACGTCGTGCGGGGTGGACTTGCCGGCAGCGGCCATCGCCTGCACGCCGGCCATCAGCATGCTCTTGCCGCTGGCACCCGGCAGCACCACGCTGCGCGGCGCCGGTGGCGCATATCCGGGCACCAGCGAGAGTGCCCTGGCCTTGGCATCGGCCAGCAGGCGATCGCGATTCATCGTGATGCCATCCCCGCTGCGCAGGTAGCCCAGCGTGCGCGCGTCGGCGGCCGAACTGGACGTGCGGGCGAGGCCGATGGTCTGGAAGAGATGGCCCATGGCACCCATCGCCTTGGCCGCGTCGCCCTGCGCTGCGCCGACCTGCCGCAGCACCATCTCCTTGCAGCCACCCCAGCCCGGCACGATACCGACGCCGGTTTCCACCAGGCCGATGTAACTCTCGGCCGCCGCCTGTACGGCATCGCAATGCAGCAGGATCTCCGTGCCGCCGCCCAGGGCCATGCCGGCTGGTGCGCCCACCACCGGGAATGGCGCGTGCTGCATGGCCGCGTACGTGTCCTGACCTTCGGCCACACCCTGTCGCACCGCATCCCACGCCGCGATGTTCAGCGAGAAGAGCGCCAGGCCAAGGTTCGCCCCGACGCTGAAGTTGTCACCGTCGTTGTAGATCACCAGCGCCTTCCACGCTCCGCGACCGTCGCCCACCGTCGCGATGAGCTGCTGGATCATGGCCATGATCGCAGGATCGATGGTGTTCATCTTCGACGTGAACTCGAGGCACAGCACGCCGTCGCCGATGTCCCAGACACTGGCCGACGGGTTGCGCAAGACTGGCTTGGCGGTGCGCTTCACGTCGGCCAGCAGCAGCACACCGGGCGCACGCGGCACGGCACGGTAGGTGCCGTCGGGCAGCAGTTCCTCGAGCACGCCGTCCTGCACGCGATAGAACGGCAGCTGCATTGCGACCAACGCTGGCACGGCGATGCCATGCTTGGTGAGCAGTGCCGCGAATGTCGCAGCGCCAAGCTGGTCGATCAACTCGAACGGCCCGTAGGTCCAGCCGTAGCCGAGTCGCATCGCCGCATCCACCGCGCTGACACGATCGGCGATCGTCGGCACCAGTGACGCAGCGTATGACAGCGCATGTGCCAGCAACGACGCCGCGAAACGTCCCCCACGATCGTCGAACGACACCAGCGTCTTGAGTGCACTCTTGCCACGCGCTGCCGCCAGCGACGCGAGCTGTGGTGCACGCTCGGCGCGGTACTCGCCGGTCTGCAGGTCCACCACTTCCTTGGTGCGGTTGCCGGCAGCGTCCCTGGCCATGCGCGTGAAGCCACCGCCCTTGCTCTTGCGACCGGTTTTGCCGGCGGCGATCAGCCGATCCATCGGCGCAAAGCTCGTCGGCAGCGCGAGGAATGCATCGCCAGCCGGCAGCGTGGCGTGAAAGCTCTTCATGATGTGCGGCATCAGGTCCAGGCCGACGAGATCCGTCAACCCGAAGATGCCCGTCTTCGGCAATCCCATCGGCTTGCCGCACACCGCGTCGGCTTCCTCCACGCTGAGGCCATGTTCCAGCGCCTCGTGCATCGCGCGATACATGAAGTACGTGCCGATGCGATTGGCGATGAAGCCCGGCGTGTCCTTGCAGACCACCACACCCTTGCCGAGTCGCTCGTCACCCACGGCGTGCAGCGCGGCAGTGACGTCCGGCCGCGTCTGCGGGCCGCTGACCAACTCCAGCAACCGCATCTGGCGCGGCGGATTGAAGAAGTGCGTGATCGCAAAATCGGCCGCGAACGCCTCCGACTGGCCGGTGATCAGGTCCCGCAGCGGAATCGTGCTGGTGTTGGACGAGATGATGCTGCCCGGTCGGCGCACGGCGTCGAGCTTCCGGTACAACGGCGCCTTCACCGCCGGATCCTCGAACACCGCCTCGATGATCCAGTCCACTTCATGCAGCGCCTCGAGATCGTCCTCGACGTTGCCGGGCGTGACCAGCGCCATGGCTTCGGCGCTCATGAACGGCGCCGGCTGCTGGGTGCGCATGCGCGTCAGCGCACCGCCGGCCAGCACGTTCCGGTCGGTGGCGCCGGGCGGAACGATGTCGAGCAGGAGGACCGGAATCCCCGCATTGGCTAGATGCGCGGCGATTCCGCTCCCCATCGTACCCGCGCCGACGACGGCAGCGCGGCGGATCTCGATGGCCATGAGCGTGGCGTGTGAGCCAGAAATTGAGAAGAAACAGCCGACCGCGAAGCTGACGCCGGCGTGATGCTGAATGCTGCCGGGTCGGCGGCGCCGCCGCTAGGTCCGACGGTGGCGCGTCAGTTCCCGTCGGCCGGGAAGACGAGCATCGGCCAGGTGCGACGCCACGGCTCGGCATCGGCGAACGTCAGGTCGAGCGTCAGCGACCAGCGCACTGACTCGGTGGCGCTGTAGAACGACGGCGGCGCGGTGGGTGGAATGCGAAACGTGACTGATGGACGCCAATCGTCGCCCGCCGCGACCACCGCACCGCCCACCGCCACCGGCAGCGTGATCGACTCCACCACGTCACCGGGCGTGGCACCCGTCCACCGACGCGCCTCAGCCAGCACACCGGCAGTGCGCACCTGCAATCGGCGGCGCGCATGCAGCACGCCGCGGAAGGTGGCCGGTTCGCCCACGGTCACCCGGCTGTCGTCCAGCGACGGCTCCACCCAGCCGATGCGGCGCGCCTCCTCGAATTCCGGCCGCAGCGCGCGGATCTCGCCCAAGGCACTCACGAACCCCACCAGACCGATGCCGATCAGCACGATCGACTCGCCGTAGATCAGGAACGTGCCGATCGCACCGAACGCGATCAGCGCCAGGCCGAGGAACCCGGTCAGCAGCGACCGGCGCGCCGAGCCACGTTCCAGGGGCGCGCGCCACTGCTCCCGCGCCAGCTCCACGTAGACGTGGCCTTTGGGGCCGAGTCGATCGGCGTCGTCAGCGGGCATCCGGCGAGAATGGGGCCAGAGAGGTGCGGACGCAACTGCATGGACGCGACCGGATCGCAACGCGCTGCCGTATCCTTCTCGTCCGGCGGCACGCCTCTCCGCACCACGTCATCGCCGATGCGATGCCGACGCCGGCTGGTTCTCCTGCGTTCTCAGGCTGTCATGTCCCGCTTTCCGCACCTGCTGTCCACCGGCGCACTCGGCGCGCTCCATCTCCCCAATCGCGTCGTGATGGCACCGATGTCACGCGCCCGCGCGCGGCGCGACGGCACGGTGACGCCACTGGCGGCGGCGTACTTCGCGCAACGCAGCAGCGCCGGGTTGGTGATGACCGACGCGGTGATGACGTCGCCGCAGGCGGTGGGATCACTGGGCGCACCGGGCATCTGGACCGATGCGCAGGCTGAGTCGTGGCGCGAGGTGGTGGCGGCAGTGCACCAGGCCGGCGGCCGGATCGCGCTGCAGCTCACGCACTGCGGGCGATTGTCGTTGCCATCCTTTCAACCTGGTGGTGACGCACCCGTCTCACCGTCGCCGATTGCCGCGACCGCCACGCAGTTGCGCTCACCTGGCGGCATGCTGGAACCGGCTGCCGAACCGCGCGCCCTTGAACTCGGCGAGATCGCGGGCATCGTGACCCAGTTCGCCGACTGCGCCCGTCGGGCGCGCGAGGTGGGTTTCGACGCGGTCGAGATCCACGCCGCCAACGGACACCTGCTCGATCAGTTCCTGCGCGATGGCGTGAACCGCCGTCACGACCGTTACGGCGGCTCGGCCGAGAATCGTGCGCGCCTGCTGCTCCATGTGACCGAGGCGGTGGCCAAGGAGTGCAACGCAGACCGCACCGGCGTGCGCCTCTCGCCGCTGCATGCGGTCAACGACATGCGCGACGGCAATCCCCTCGAGACCTTCGGTACGCTGGTGCGACACCTCGCGTCGCTGGAGCTGGCCTGGACCCATCTCGCGCACCTGCCCGACGGCACGCTCACGCGACGCCTGCGCGACCTGCACGGCAAGCCGTTCATGCTGAACGGTGGATTCACTGCCGAGTCGGCCGATGCCGCGATTCGCGACGAACTGGCGGACACGGTGAGCTTCGGCGACGCATTCATCGCCAACCCCGACCTGGTGGAACGCTTCGAGACCGGCGCGGAACTCGCTGCATCCGATCCGACCACCTACTACGGCGGTGATGCGCGCGGCTACATCGACTATCCGCCGCTGCCGCGCGACGCTGCTGCAGTCGGCGCTGGTCCGCAGCTCGAGTAACCGCGCTCTCGGGGAGCCCCCCGCGTCCCCCGCGATCCCCGCGTGAACAATTTTTCAGACTGGAACCAAAGAAGAACCGCAGGCACGGAGCGACCATCGAAGCGACGAAAAAACGCGATCGCCAGTTGAACTACGGCCGCGCGGGCACCGGAACAGTCGGCTCGGCCACGAACGCCAGCCACCGCCCGGTGGGATCGATGGTCACGCGCGTGATGCTTTTCAGCGGCGCCGAAGCGAGGTCGGCGGCCAGGCTCCATCCGGTGTCACCGCGCGTCCAGGTGTGCAGCGTGTTGCCGGTACCCGCCAACATGGTATTGCCATCCAGCCACGTGTATTCCTCCACGCCAGGCAGCGTGGGCACCAGGCGGGTCACGGCGCGCGTGGCCGGATTCAGTTCATCGATGAACCATTGCGCGCCCGCCTTCTGCACGAAGCTCACCTGCGTGCTGCCCGGCACGCGCTTCACACCGCGCCCGATGTCGCGCGCGATGGTGTCGATGCGGCCGCTCACCGTGTCCATCAACTGCAGCGTGGCCGGTGACCCGAGCACGAACATCACCACCTGCGAGCCCACCCAGGCGTAGTATCCCACCGGCTTCACGCGTCCCACCAGCCGCTCGGCCGTACCGGCGCGTTGCAGTGGCATGCGCCAGAGATGCTGCGCCGAGTCGCGCTCCACACGAATCACCGTCAGTGACTTGCCATCGGGTGTGACCTGCGCCGAGTACTCACTCTCGGCGGTGACCATCGCCGGCGCGTGCGTCTTTCCGGCCAGCGTGTACGACCAGATGTCCGTCTGCACGTCCCGCTCGGCGTTGGCCAGGAGCGCATTCGGTGCACGACGCGTGTAGTACAACGTGCGCCCGGTGGCATCGAAGCTCGGCTGGTTGTCGTAGCCCGTGCGGCGCGTGACGTTGGCCGGTGGCTGCACGGTCAGCACGCGGTTGCGCCAGGTGATGCGCGACAGCCAGATGTCCGTGTCGGGCGCACCGGCGGCGGCACCAGTCACCGGACGGGCAGGCTGTGCCTGCGCCAGCGCGGCGGGCAAGAGCAGGATGATCGTGCGCAGCAGCGAACGCCGCGGGCAGGTGATGGTCATGCGGGCACGCTACGCTGGCGTGCCGGCGCGCGCCACCGGCTGACGCGCCGCGAGGCTGTGAGGAGGGCCCCGGAAGTGCGAGATTACGGCATGCCACACCGTCATTTCGTTCTTGCGATCGTCGCGCTCATGACCGGCGCCTGCAGCCAGCAGGACAAGAAGCCGCGCCTTCCGGAAAGTGCCGTGGTCGGGTCCTGGGTCAGCGACACCCTTCCGGCCGCCGATGCCGCGCGGCGCGTGTATCGCCTCACGATGGACGAGCAGGGCATGGCGGAATTCGCCAGCACCGTCGTCGGCAAGGGCACCGTCACCGAACGTGGTACCTGGGACGGCGCCGACTCGCTGGTGCGCGTGGTGGTGCGCGGCGAGGGCACCGCCAATCGCCCCACGTCGCTGCTGCTGGCGATCCGCGGTCGCGCGGAACTCGGTCTGGTGCAGTTCGATACCGCCGCGTGGGGATCACAGGGCCTGCGGTTGTACCGTCAGCGCAGCGACAGCGCCGCCGGACCGCGCTGATCGTCGCGCCGCCGTGACGCCAGCGGCGTAACCAGCCGCCCGGTTGCTTGCGCGGGTGCCCATTCGGCGCGAGCGTCGTGCAGGTCGCGCCTGAGTTGCCGCGCGGCACCTCCCTGCCCGGACCGCGCATGCCCCGCCCTCGACGCCGCAGCACGGCCGGCATTTCGCTCGGCGTCCTCCTCGCGCTGTTGGTCGCGACGTTCGTCCTGCGCAGGATTCAGGCACCGCAGCCGGTGGAGCGTGCCGGCGGCGCCACACGCGTCACCCTGCCGTCGGCTCCGGATGCGCCGGTCGCGCAACCAACGCCGCGCACCGCGGGCGGCGGCAAGGGCTTCGCGTCACGGCAGCGACTGGTGGAGCATTTTGAGAAGCACGGGGAGGAGTTCCCCGGTCTCAGCATGACGGCCTACCTGGCGGCGGCGCAGGCATTGCGCGACGCCCCGGTCAGCGCTGAGGTGCTGGAGGTGCGGCGTGGCGATGGCGTCGTGACGCGGTTCGACCGCAGCAACGGGGCGTTCCTGGCCGTCAATCGCGACGGCACCATCCGCACCTTCTTCCGGCCCAACGACGGCGAGGCATACTTCCGACGACAAGCGTCGCGCCTTCCCGGAGGTGGGCCATGAGTGCGCCGGAGGATGCCGTGCACACCTACCTGATCAGCCGTGGCTGCTCCCCGCTGGTGGTGCGACGCGGCCTGGGCGGGCTGCTGGAGCACTGGACCGGCATCGTGCACGCCACCGAACGTGGCCGCGACGAGTCGCTGGACGAATGGCTGAACGAGATGGACCTGCGTGACATCCTGGCCGGCGCGCTGGCCGCCGCGCCGGCACGCGAGCGCCGTGCCGCCGCCGTCCGCCTCGACGACGCCGACCAGCGCTTCCACAGCGTCACCGAGCCCTGCCCATGCCTCTGGGGCGAGGAGATCGCGCAGAACAACAGTTGGCGGCCGGAGTGGCAGTGGTGGTATTTCAGACGTCCCGTGTTCCCGGGGCCGACCCTCCGCGAGGACCTGCTGGTGCACGGGTTCCTGCGTCCCGAGGTCTGATCACGCCCGTCGAGCCAAGGCGACGCGTCGGGCAGGGACAGAGCCCCTCACGCCTACGGGGGGACGGCAAGGAACACCCGCTCGCCGTACTGGTATTGTGCTGATACCATTAGTGGGTGCACACCACCACGCCTGCGCCGGAGCGTCCGATGTCTGCGAACCTGCCTTCCTCCCGCGTAGCGCACGGCCCGGTGGCCGCCCAGACACCGCACGCGGCGCCATGGCTCCGCTGGCTGCTGCTGGCCCTCACGGCGGCGGCCCCGCTCACGCTGTTCGCGCAGGATCCCGGGCAGCGGGGCGATGGTTTCCTCTTCCGGCGCCCGACGATCTCGCTCACCCTGCGTGGCGGCTATGACCGTCCCACGGGCCGCAGCGACATCTACGATTTCACCACCACCCAGCTGACTCTGGACCGGGGTGACCTGGCGGCGCTGGGCCTGCAGTTCGACCTCGGGGTGCGCGTCGCCGACCGCCTCGACCTCGTCATGGGCGTCGGCGGGGCGCGCCGGTCGCAGCCGTCGGAGTTCCGGAATTTCGTGGACAACGAAGACCTGCCGATCGAACAGACCACCACCCTGCGTCGCGTGCCGATCACGGCCGGCATCAAGTACGCGCTCACCCGGCCCGGCGAGCAGATCGGCAAGTTCGCCTGGATCCCCTCCCGGATCACGCCGTGGATCGGTATCGGCGGTGGCGCGATGCAGTATGCGTTCCGGCAGACCGGTGACTTCGTGGACTTCCAGACCCTCAACGTCTTCGCCCGCACGTACCAGTCGAAGGGCTGGGCGCCGATGGCCTATGCGAACATCGGCGCGGACCTGTCGCTGAATCCGCGCTTCGCGCTCACCGGTGACGTCCGCTATTCCGCGGCACGCGCCACATTGGACGGTTCGTTCGTCGGCTTCGACAAGATTGACCTCTCGGGCGCTGCCGCCACGATGGGCCTCACCATTCGGTACTGAGGACAGGGCCATGACCGTCTCCCGCGTAGGCACGCTCCTCGTCGCTACCCTCGTCGCCACCTCGACCGCGCACGCGCAGGTCGAGAAAGTCGCGATCGATCCACACTGGCGCGCGTTCCTCGGCTGCTGGGCATCGTCGGCGGTCGGCAGCACGGGTCCCACCGTCTGTCTCGTGCCGACCGCATCGGCCGATCGCATCGAGATGATCTCGATCGCCAACGACTCGATCATCAGTCGTGTCCCCATCACGACCTCGGGTGAGCGCACGGCGGTCACCCGCGACGGGTGCACCGGCTGGGAGAGCGGACGCTGGTCCGAAGATGAGCGACGCTTCTTCACCCGTGCCGAGTTCAGCTGCGGTGGCGGGGCCACGCAGACGGCCAGCGGCATCTTCGCCATGTCGCACAGCGATGCGTTCACGCGCATCGAGGGTGTGAAGACCAAGGGCGCCACCCGCGTGCGTGCCATCAATTTCATCTGGCTCGACACAGTGGCGGTGCCGAGTGCGATTGCCGCGCGGCTGCCGCGCTTCGACGCGCTCCCGGCCGTCGGGGCACGCATCGAGGCCGCGGCCACCGTCAGCACCGCCGATGTGGTGGAAGCGACCAAGCAAGTGGACGCCCAAGTGGTGGAAGCCTGGCTGGCTGACCGCGGCCAGCAGTTCGACGTGGCCGCGAAGGACCTTCGGGCCCTGCGCGATGCCGGCGTGCCGCCGAACGTCATCGACATGGTGGTGGCGGTCTCGCACCCACGCGTGTTCGCCATCGCAACTGGTGGCCAGGCAGGCGCACGTCCGGCGGCGCTCGATCCGCGCCAGACAAGGTCGATGGACCCAACCACGCGGCAGGCCGTCCTGGCCGAGATGCGGATGATGCGGTTGCGCAGCGCACTGTCGTACGGCTGGGGCGATTTCTACTACCCATCGTCGGGCTACTACGGCCTCGGCTACTTCTCCCCGTTCGGTTACTGGGGCGGCATCAACAACTGGTACGGCAACAACTGGTACGGTGGCGGATACGGTGGCCTCGGCAGCGGGTACTTCGTTGGCGGTGGTCCGTACGTGATCGTGCCGCAGGGCCCGAGCTCGTCGCAGCCGGATCGTGGTCGTGTCGTGAACGGTGCCGGCTACACACAGGGCGGCGGCGGCAGCTCCGGCATCGCACGCCCAACGCCGTCGGTCAGCTCTGGCGGTTACTCCAGTGGCAGCAGCGGCTCGTCGTCCAGTGGCGCGTCATCCAGTGGCTCGGCGGGCAGCACCAGCGGTGGTGCGTCCGGCGGCAGCAGCGGTCGCACGGCCAAGCCGCGCCCGTGATCGGCGGTCGTGCCTGATGTGATGATGGTGTGGGTGCAGTGCCGTCACGAACGCGCTGGGGATGCAGGGCACAGTTCTCCGATCGTACCCCGCGGTCGGAGTTCGTCTGATCATTGAGGCACCGATTTCATGCAGCGTCGTGTCATCGCAGGTGTTGTTGCTGGTCTGGCGGTGGTGTGCGTGGCGCCACTGGGCGCGCAGTCGGCGCCCACGGCAGGCGTGGTGACGTCCTGGTCGCCGTATCTCGGCTGCTGGTCCACCTCGTCGAATGGCAGCATCGGTCCGATGGTCTGTGTGGTGCCCACGGATGACAGGGCGCGCGTGGAGTTCATGACGGTGGATGGTGACTCGGTGGTGGCGCGCACGTTCGTGGATGCATCCGGCAAGCGCGTCAACGCGTTGCGTCCCGGCTGTACGGGCTGGGAAACCGGCAAGTGGTCGGGCGACGGGCAGCGGTTGCTGATGCACGCCGAGTTCCGCTGCAAGGACAGCCCGGCGCAGCGGTCCGACGCCATCCTGTCGCTGTCGCACGCGGATGCATTCACGCATGTGGAGCGCGACCTGACGCGCGCTGATGCGCCCGTGCGGGTGGTGAACTTCATGGTGCAGCTGGACACCACGGTGTTCCCGGCGGAAGTGCGTCGCCGGCTGCCGCACCTGCGCCCGCTGGCCCTCGAGACCACGGAGCTCGAGACCCTCGCCGAGATCTCGCCGGCGTCGGTCGTCGAGGCAGCCTCCGAACTTGATCCGACGGTGGTCGAGACGTGGCTGGCCGACCGCGGCGAGGTGAGCCCACAGACGGCCACGATGGTGCGTGTGGTGCGGAGCGCGGCGCTGGGTCGGGAGTTGCCGCAACCGGCCGTGCAGTCGAGAACGCGTGTCGAGATGGCGCTGAATCGGTTCGGCAGCGTTCAGGCATTCGGGCGCAATACGGTGTACCTGACCGCCGATCACGGCATCAGGGCTGACCCGGTCGGTGGCGTGTGGACGTACTGGAACTTCAACGGCTACAACCCGTCGCAGACGATCGGTGTGCCGTTGCGGTGGCCGTGAGCCGCGCCGAGGCGT
>JANMON010000200.1:0-23422 GCA_031369265.1 Gemmatimonadaceae bacterium
ACGTACAGGTCACCCTCGTACAGCCCCATCGCTTCGGTGGCGAGGTCGGGACGCCCGATCTTCGTCACCACCGTCACCACTTCCGGAAACTTCTTCACTACCGCCTCGGCCAGCAGCGACAGCTTGTTGGCGTCGGCCAGCGAGGTGCTCGGCGTGCGTCGCGTGTTGATCAGGATCGCCCCCTCGTCGAGTTTCGGCATGAACTCGGTGCCGATGCGCGTGAGCGAGGCCAGCGCCACCACCACCAGCACCACGCCGCTGGCCACGATCGGCGTGCCGTGGCGGAACGTCCACTGCAGCGCCGACTGGTACCGCGCCCGCACCCTCGCCTCGGCGGCGATCGGCTTGGTGGTGACGTGCTTCAACAACGTCAGCGACGCTGCGGGCACGAACACCAGCGCCAGCACCAGTGAGCCCAGCACCGCGCAGACAACGGTGAAGGCCATCGGCTTGAACATGCGGCCCTCCATCCCCTCCAGCGCGAAGATCGGGATGTAGACCGCCACGATGATCGCGATGCCGAACAGGATCGGACGTCCCACCTCGATCGCGGCATCGCGGAAGAGTGCGAACCGTTTCGCGTCGCCGATGGCACTGCCATCGCCGGCATGCTCCGCCTTCTCCAGCCGGTGCACGAAGTTCTCCACCATCACGATCGCGCCATCCACGATCAGCCCGAAATCCAGCGCGCCGAGCGACATCAGGTTGGCCGAATAGCCGTACACGTACATGCCACCGAAGGCCACCAGCATGGACAGCGGGATCACCGATGCCACGATCAGCGACGCGCGCGCATTGCGCAGGAACGCAAAGAGCACGATCACCACCAGCAATCCACCTTCCACCAGGTTCTTGGTGATGGTGAACGTGGTGCGGTCCACCAGCTCGGTCTGGTCGTAGAACGGCGTGATCTTCACGTGGGCGGGCAGCGCGGCACGGATCTCGTCCAGGCGCTTGGTGACGACGTCGATGACGGCCTTCGAGTCCTCGCCCTGCAGCTTGAGCACCATGCCGGCCACTACTTCACGCGACGCATTCTCGGTCACGGCGCCGTAGCGCGGCAGCGACCCGAGTCGCACCACGCCGATGTCGGAGATGCGCACCGGCACACCACCCGCCATCGGAATCGAGACGCGGCTGATCTCACTGGTGTCGTTCAGTCGTCCGGTGCCGCGCACGGTGTAGCGCGTGCCTGCCGACTCGAGATAGGCGCCGCCGAACGAGAGGTTGTTCTGCGCCAGGGCGCGCTGCACATCGTCCAGCGTCAGGTTGCGCGCGGCCAGCTTGGCGGGGTCCACCTCCACCTGCACCTGCTCGATGCTGCCACCCCACGAGTTCACGTCGCTGACACCGGGCAGCGTGCGCAGTCGTGGACGGATGGTGTAGTCGTGCAGCGCCTTCAGCTCGCTCAGCGTCATCGAGTCGCTGTGCACCGTGTACTGATACAGCTCGCCGAGTGGCGTGGACACGGGGCCCATCTGCGGCTCGACACCGGCCGGCAAGCCGCCCTTGGCTTCGGCCAGCCGCTGTTGCACCAGCGTGCGTGCGAAGTAGACGTCGGTGCCATCGGGGAACGGCACCGTGATCAGCGAGAGCGCCGACTTCGACACCGAGCGCACACCCGTCACGCCGGGCAATCCCATCAGCGCCGACTCGATCGGGTACGTCACCAGCTGCTCCACTTCCTCGGGTGCCAGTCCCGGCGCCGTGGTCGCCACATCGACGCGAATGCCGGTGAGGTCTGGAAAGGCGTCGAATGGAATGCGCGACATCGAGAAAAGGCCGAACAGCATCAACGTGCCGACGCCCAGTGTGACCAGGCCCCGCTGCCGCAGTGCGAACTCGATCAGGCGCCTCAATGTTCGTCCGGCTCGCCCGAACGGGCGTCACGCTGGCGCAGAATCTCGGCCTTGGCGACGGCAGCGCCCGCGTTGACCACCGGCGCACCCTGCGCGAGGCCGGCCTTCACCTCGGCCAGTCCCGCCGCGCGACGTCCCACGCGCACGCGCACCGCTTCCAGCAACAGCCCACCGCCGCGCGGTATGGCCGTCACCACCACCGTATCGCCCTCGAAATCCTGCACGGCACCCATCGGCACCGTCGTCGCGCTGTCGGTGGCGAGGCCGAACACTTCAGCCGCCGCCGTCATCTCGCCACGCAACTCGCCACCGCGATTCTCGACCGTGGCGAACACTTCCGCCGTGCGCGTGAGCGAGTCGAGCGCCGGTGCCACGCGCGCCACCCGGGCCGTGAAGCTGCGACCCGGATACGCCGGCACCGTGAATCGCACTTCGGATCCCACCTTCGCCGAACCCAGCGCCGCCTCGGGCACGTGCATGGCCAGCAGCACCGCGTTGGTACGACTCACGGTCATCAACTCGTTGCCCGCCACCACCACCGCGCCCGCTTGTGTGTGGCGTGAGACCACCACGCCATCGAACGGCGCGCGCACCAGCATGTCTTCCGGATCGACGCGGGCGTTGACGGGTCCCGCCGGTCGCAGGTGCTCGACCATCTCCGCCGCGCGGTGGTATTCGGCCTCCGCGCGACGCATGCCTTCGGTGGCTGCGAGCCGCGCCGCGCGTGCGCGCTCCAATTCCGCCAGCGAACCCGCCTGTGCAGCGTAGAGTCGTTCACTGCGCGCTGCAGCAGCATCGGCCACCTGCGCCGTGCTGGCGGCTTCGGCCCGACCGGCGCGCGCCTGCACCAGCGCGTTCACCGCCGCCGTCAATTCGTGTGTGTGAATCGTGACCAGGACCTGACCGCGACGCACCCTGTCACCAGGCTGCACGAACACCTGCGTCACGCGTCCTTCCACGATCGAGCCGAGCGTCTGCGTGGTGGTCGGATCCAGCACCAGGTGCGCCGGCAACTGCCACGATTCACGCCACGCCACGCGCTGCGCCGCCTGCACCACCACCCCGGACACGGCGAGGGCCTCGGCCGAGAGGAAGGCGGTGTCGCGTGGAGCCGCGACATCGGCTGTGGGTGGCGCGGATGTCGATGCCGGTGCCGGATCGCCACCACACGCCGCCAGCAGCATGCAGCCAGCGACAGCCGTCAGCCGCGCGCCGGTGCGCACCAGCGGTAATGAAGGACGGACGAGAGTCATTGCGGAGTCAGTTGAAAGCGCGCGCCATCGATCGGCAATCCGATCGCGCGCAACAGGTCGGCGCGTGCCATCTGCACGTTGGCCGCCGCACGTAATGCCGCGTTGCGCACGTCGGCGCGCACACGTTCGGCATCCAGCAGCTCGAACAGCGGGATGGCACCTTCACGGTAGGCCGCCGCAGCGATGGCGGCGACGGTGCTGCCGCGCGTCTCGAGCGTGCGCAGCGGCTCGTCGGGCGCGGTGATGTCGCCACTGCGATCGTACTCGTCCAGCAGCGCACGATAGGCCCGGAATGCCGACATCACCTCGGCGTCGATTGCAGACCGCAACGCACGCAGCTCACCCTCGGCCATCAGCAACTCGCCCTGGGCACGTTCGCGGTTGCCGCCGTTGCGGTCGAAGAACGGCACCGCGACGCCAACCTGCACGGTTCCGGTCTGGTAGCCCGACGTGCGCTTGCTGCCCACCTGCACACCGACGGCGGGCAAGGTGCCAAGCCGCTCGGCGAGCTGACGCCGTTGCGTTTCGTCCACCCGTGCCTGTGCGGCAACCAGCTCCGAGCGCCGGCCCCGCGCCAGCGTCAGCAGCGTCTCGAGTGCGGGTGGCATCACGGCCACGGAATCCATCAGCAGCGGCTGCGTGGGGCGCGGCACGCTGTCGAACGGCATCGCCAGCGCACGCGCCAGCTCACCCCGTGCGCGCTCCAGTGCCGCGCGGGCTTCCGACTGCGCGAGGCGCGCCCGATCGGCTTCCAGCCGCGCGCGCATCGCCGAACCGTTGGACACCTGGCCCTGGCGCGCGCGTTCCGACTCGATGCGGGCGATGGTGTCCACCGCCAGGCGTTGCGCCGCGGCGGCATCGTGCAGCGCGTAGGCCAGCGAGGCGTGCCAGTAGGCGCGCGCCACATCGAGCTCGACGTCCCGCGCCGTGGTGGACGAATCGGACCGCGCACGGGTGGCCGCCAAGCCACTGGCCGACCGCAGCGCCACCCGCCGTCCGTACAGATCCACGGGCAGGCCGAGCGACATGAACTCGTCGCGCGGCAGCGGGCTGCCGTAATTCTCCTTGCGCCACTCGAAGACCGGGTTCGGCAGTGCCGATTCCTGGCGCGCACTGCCGGTTGCCGCCATGCGACGGCCGCTCGCAGCACTGAGCAGCGGATGCTGCCGGCGGGCGAGCGCCGCGGCGTCAGCGAGGCTGAAGGCCGGGCGGTCGTTCCGCGGTAATGCGGGCTGCGCGACCAGTCCACCGGCGTCGAGGCCCGCGAGCAGGCCGGCCGCGACGGTGATGACGATCGCGCGCGGGATGCGTGGTGGTGCCGAGGGTCGCATACACAAAACTAGGGAATCGCTGCACCCGTCGGATGGGCCGCCCGGGATCTGGTGCCGTGCTCGATGCTGGGCATACGCCACCGTCACCGGGCGCGTTGGTGCGGTGGCACACCGGTTAGCATCCATGGCACCACCCGCCGGTCCGCTGCCGCCGTTTCGCTCCGCCATCACGCATGCCCGACACGACACGCCATCTCCGGACCTGCACCCTGTGCGAAGCGATGTGCGGGATCGTGATCACCACCAGCGGGCCGACCATCACCGGCATCCGCGGCGATCCCGACGACCCGTTCAGCAAGGGTCACATCTGCCCCAAGGCGGTGGCGCTGCAGGATGTGCATGACGATCCCGATCGCCTGCGCCGTCCGATGCGCCGCACCGGACACGAATGGCATGAGATCGGGTGGGACGAGGCGCTGGACGAGGCGGCGACACGGCTGAAGGCCGTGCAGGCGGCGCACGGCCGCGACGCGGTGGCCGCCTACCTCGGCAATCCGACGGTGCATTCGTCGGGTGCGATGCTCTTCGCGCCGGCCTTCGTGCGCGCCCTTCGCACACGCAACCGGTATTCGGCGACGTCGGTGGACCAGCTGCCGCACCATCTGGCCGCGATGTTGATGTTCGGCCACGCGCTGCTGATTCCGGTGCCCGACATCGACCACACCGATCACCTGCTGATGCTGGGCGCCAACCCGGCAGCATCGAACGGCAGCCTGATGTCGGCGCCCGGCGTGACGGATCGGCTGCGCGCCATCCGTGCACGCGGCGGCCGGGTGGTGTTGGTGGATCCGCGACGCACCGAGTCGGCGGCGCACGCCGATGCGCATCACTTCATCCGCCCCGGCACCGACGCGCTGCTGCTGCTGGCGCTGATTCAGGTGGTGTTCGAGGAGCGGCAGGTGCGTACCGAGGCGTACGCGGCCTATCTGGACGGCATCGACGAGCTGCGTCGCGCGGTGCTGCCGTTCACGCCCGAACGCGTGGCAGGGGCGACGGGTTTGGATGCCGAGACGATCCGCACCATCGCGCGCGACTTCGCCGCCGCACCGACCGCCGTGGCGTATGGCCGCGTCGGTGTGTCGATGCAGGAATTCGGCGGGCTGGCCTGCTGGCTGATCTCGGCACTGAACGTCATCACCGGACGGCTCGATGCGCGCGGTGGCGCGATGTTCACCACCCCGGCGGTGGACATCCTGCGTGGCGAGAAGCGCGCGACCGACAGTGCGCGCATCGGGCGATGGCGCACCCGAGTGCGCGGGCTGCCCGAGATCGCGGGTGAACTGCCGGTGTCGGCGCTGGCGGAGGAGATGGAGATGCCCGGCACCGGTCAGGTGCGCGCGCTGGTGACACATGCCGGCAACCCGGTGCTCTCCACGCCGAACGGGCAACGGCTGGAGCGCGCCATCGCGAGCCTGGATTTCTACGTCGCGATCGACTTCTACCTGAACGAGACCACCCGCCACGCGCACCTGATCCTGCCGCCGACCTTCGCCTTGGAGCGCGATCACTATGACCTGCTCTTCCATGCGCTGGCCGTGCGCAACACGGCCAAGTATTCGCCTGCGCTATTTCCTCGTTCTGCCGACACGCGCCACGACTGGGAAATCCTGAACGCCCTCACGCACCGGATCACCGGCACGCTGCAGGCACGTGCCAAGGCGATGGTGCTGCAGCAGCTGACACCGCGCCGGATGATTGACATCGGACTGCGGCAGGGGCCCTACGGCGGTGGGCTGCGCCCCTTCGCACGCGGGCTCACATTGCAGGCACTCGAGCAGCAGCCGCATGGCGTGGACCTGGGGCCGCTGCAGCCATCGCTGCCGCAGCGCCTGCGCACTTCCGATGGCCGGCTGCAGCTGGCGCCGGCGATGCTGCTGGCCGACCTGGCGCGGCTCGACGCCACGCTGCACCCGGTGCCGGCGGACGACGGTGCGCTGCAGCTGATCGGACGGCGCGCGCTGCGCTCCAACAACTCGTGGATGCACAACAGCGAACGGCTGGTGCGTGGCCGCAATGCCTGCACGCTGCAGATGCATCCCGACGACGCCGCAGACCGCACGCTGGCGGATGGCGACGAGGTGCGCGTGACGTCGCGCGTGGGCAGCGTGGCGGTTCCGCTCGAGGTGACGTCGGACGTGATGCGCGGCGTGGTGAGCCTGCCGCATGGCTGGGGCCATGGACGCAATGGAACGCGACTGACCACCGCCAACCATCATCCCGGCGTGAGCATCAATGACCTCACCGACGATCAACGGATCGACACGCTCACCGGCAACGCCGGGTTCAGCGGTGTGCCGGTGCGGGTGTCACCAGCCACGACACACATCGGCTGAGACGCTGCTCAGCCGTCGGCGCCGGGGGCCTTGTTCGGATCGGCGGCCATGATCGCACGGTATTCGCGCGTGGGCAGCGCATGGAACATCTCGGTAGGTCGCGTGGCTGCCGTGCGCAACGACTCGATGATGTGGTCCGCCTCGTCATCGGTGCGGCCGAGCGTGATCAGCGTGTAGTGCCCGAGATTCAGCGCTGCCTCGCGCTCGGCATACACCGCGCGACCGCGTGAACCCGGCGTCTGCAGCATGTCCTCGAAGTACGCCTGCTCGGCGGCGCTGTGGGTGCGGACACCGATGGCGATGCGTGGATTGAGTTCGCGGGCCAATTCCACCGTGCGGCGGGCACGGATCGGGTCGGGCGCTGTGATCACGATCAGCCTGGCTCCGGCCACACCCGCACGCTGCAGCACTTCGGCCCTGGTCGCGTCGCCGAACACCGCCCGCTCTCCGCGCGCGCGCATCCCTGCCACCAGCCGCTCCTGCTCCTCCACCACCACGTAGCGCGCGGCGTCACGCTGGAGCGCCTCGGTGATGGTGGTGCCCATGCGACCATGGCCCACCAGCACGACGTGATCGACGAGTTCGGAGAAGTCGAACGGATCCTCGTCATCCCGCATCGGACCGCGCGTGGAGCGCGCCGACTCGGGCACCGTGAGGGGCAGACTGGGCGCCGCGTCCCGCGCCTCGAGTCGATCGGCCACCATCTTCACCACCGTCAGCAGCGGCTGGTTGAGCGTGATCGCGATCAGCGCCGCCGCCACCACCAGCGCCTGCAGGTCGCGATCGATCAGGCCCAGCGTGACGCCGAGCCCCGCGACGATGAAGGAGAACTCGCCGATCTGCGCCAGGCTGCCGCCGATCACCAGTGCGGATCGCCCCGGCTGCTTCAGCAATCGCATCAGCAGGAACGACGTCGCAAACTTGCTGACCACCACCACCGCCACCAGTGCCAGCACCGCCATCGGCGACTCCAGCACCACGCTGGGATCGAAGAGAAACCCGACCGAGAGGAAGAACAGCACCGCGAAGGCGTCCTGCATGGGCAGCGCCTCTGTGGCCGCGCGATGGCTGAGCTCCGACTCGCTCACCACTGCGCCGGCGAAGAAGGCGCCGAGCGCGAACGACACGCCGAACACCTCGGACGCGAGCGTGGCGATGCCAAGGGCGGTGGTCAGCACGGCGAGTGTGAAGAGTTCGCGCGAGCCGAGCCTGGCCACGTGCGACAGCAGCCATGGCACGGCGCGTCGTCCGACGACCACCATCAGCACCGCGAACGCCACCACCTTCACCATCGCGAACCCGATCGCGCCGGCCAGTCCCGCGGCACCCACCGCCATGGTACTGCCGGTGCCACCGAGCATCGGCGCGACGGCGGGCAGCAACACCAGCACCACCACCATCAGCAAATCCTCGACGACCAGCCAGCCGACGGCGATGCGTCCCTCGGGTGAATCGAGGCGATCCTGCGCCTCGAGCCCCTTCAGGAGCACCACCGTGCTGGCTACCGACAGCGACGTGCCGAGCACCAGGGCGGCACCCCAGGTGAGTCCCCACGCGCGTGCGATGGTGGTGCCGATGGCGGCCGTCAGCACGGTGTTCATCACCGCGCCCGGCAGCACCACCCGTCGCACCGCCATCAGGTCGGCGAGTGAGAAGTGCAGGCCGACGCCGAACATCAGCAGGATCACGCCCAGTTCTGCGGCCTGCGAAATCATGCCGCTGTCCACCACGTACCCGGGCGTGAACGGGCCGACCGCGATGCCGGCCAGCAGGTACCCGACGATGGGGGGGAGGCGTAGCCGGGCTGCCGCGAGTCCGAAGATGAACGCGATGCCGAGGCTTGCCGCGACCGTGATGATCAGCGCTTGATGTGAAGGCATCGTGAGCGTGGAGGGGACAACGCGAATCCGCCCGAAGCGATCCTCAGCTTCGGGCGGACGATGCACTCGCAAGGGATGCGAGCGATCAGTCGAGCATCGAGGCCGGAACCTTGCCGCCGTTGGCAGCGAACTGCTTCATCACTTCCTTGTGGAGCCACATGTTCATCGTCGCGGTGTCCTGCTTGTCGCCGGTGAAGCCAAGTTCGTCGGCCAGCTCGCGACGTTCGGCGAGGCTGCTTTCCATGCCGAGCAACTTCATCAGGTCCACGATCGAGGTCTGCCAGTTCAGCTTCTGCTTGTTCTGGGTGGCCATGAAGGTGAGCACGGCTTCGACATCGAGCAGCGGGGTGACACGTTCAGGTGCAGGGGCGGTCGCGGTGGCCGGCGCCGCAGTGGCGGCGGGTGCGGGTGCGGCATCCGGCACCTTGGTGCCGAACAGTTTGTCCTTGAGACGGCTGAAGATGCTCATGCGATGACGCTCGATGTCAGGGTGGTGACGATGTGCTGCCCATCTGACGGAATGGATGAGCTTAGACATCGGTAATCTAACGCCGTGCACCGGTCGTATGCCGTGCAGATTTTCGACCTCGATGCAAGATCGCGTCGCGTTGCATGCGCGGAGCGAACACGACAACGGCACCGGCATCTCCCACGCGAGATGCACCGGTGCCGTCGTGCTTCATCAACACTACGCGATAGTTACGGCTTGCCCGGGCCGGGCATCTGAATCATCGGCATCGCGGCCCCGCTCACCTGCGGCATCACGCCGTTCCACTTCTTCGCCATCTCGTACTGCACCAGACTCCCCGAGATGCTCTTGGCGAGCAGTTCGTTGGCCTGCGCCTGCGCCTGCGCTTCGGCGAGGATCGCCTTGGCGCGGCCGACGGCCTTGATGCTGTCGCCCTGCGCCTGGTAGGTGTTCTTCTGCAATTCGTTCTGCGCCGTGAGCGCCTGCTGCTGCATCACGTTCTTGGCGTTGATCGCCGCCATCACCGCCTGTGGTGCGCGGATCTCGTTGATCGAGAACTGTTTTACCATGATGCCGTACTGATCGAGCGCCGTGGCCAGCTTGACCTGCGTCTTGGCGACGGTCTCCGCCTTCTTTGGTCCGAGGATGTTGGCGATCTCCTCCTGGCCGGCCACTTCCTGCAAGGCCTGCCGGATCGTCTGGCGCAGGTAGCCCTTCTGGATCGCCTCGATGTCGGTGCGGAAGGTGGAGTACAGGAACGGCACCTTGTCGTGGCGCAGTTCGAAGCTCATGGAGATGTCGAGCGAGATCGGCTGCCCCTCGACCGAATTGACGTTGATCTCATCGTTGTTCGGCGAACCCTCGGTGCTGCCTTGCGTGAGCACGATGGTCTGCATGAACGTGGGGTATTCCTTGATGCCGGTGGTCAGCGGGTTGCGCATGTGCAGGCCCGGACCGAGCGGAACCGGATCCACACCGCCGCTGGTGCGACGGATGATGATGCCGACATGCCCCGGTTCGATGTAGGTGACCGTGGACGACAACATCCAGATCGCGCCGATGAGCGCGGCGATGGCAAGGACCGCCTTCCTGGGGCCGCCACCGCCGGTCGCCGAGGCGCCCATCTGCGAGATGCGATCACCGATCGAGCTGCCCATAAAAAGTCTCCTGGTAGCACTTTGAACAGAGCGGCTCTCCGCTGGGGAGCCGCACGAGGGAGTCGGGCGCCTGCCATCCGTGGATGGGACAGGTGAGGGCGGCGTGCTGGTCGATCTGCCGGCGATTGGCCAGCTGCCTCCAGCGGGTGCCGAGCGGCGTGAACGCCTTGACTCCCCATACGAAAACGGCGGCGCACGCCGCGATTGCCACGACGAACAGCACGCCTTCGATAAGGATCACGACCACGGGTTCTGGCTCCGTTCGAGACCGGGCTCCGCGCGACCGCGCGACCGTCTCGATGACATCGGCAGGACGAGGAGGTGTGTCAGAAAGTTTCACCCCGACGGGTGTCAGCGTCCCAGTTCAGCCCGCAATGCGCTAGCCAGCTCGGGATGCCGGAAAGTGAAACCGGCAGCCTGCAGACGGCTCGGCAGCACCCGCTGTCCGCCCAAGATCGTCGCTTTCGCCATTTCTCCAAACAGTGCCGAGAGGGCGAAGGCCGGTACCGGAAGAATCGCGGGGCGGTGGAGCACCTCGCCCAGGGTGCGGGCGAACTCCGCGTTGGTGACGGGAGCCGGCGCGGTGAGGTTGAACGGACCGCTGCACTCCGGCCGCATGAGGAGGAAGTAGAGCGCTGCGATCTCGTCCTCGAGCGAAATCCAGCTCATCCATTGGTCGCCCGAGCCGAGCGGTCCGCCGAGTCCGAGCTGGAAGGGCGGGAGCATCTTGGCGAGGGCTCCGCCGGCCGGGGTGAGGACGACACCCGTCCTCGCCAGCGCCACCCGGACACCTGCATCGGCGGCCGGGACGGTTTCCGCCTCCCAGACTCGGCAGACGTCCGCCAGAAATCCAACGCCTGCGACAGACTTCTCGTCGAGCATCATGGAGCCAGTATCGCCGTAGTATCCGCTCGCTGAGCCTGACACGAGCACGTTCGGCTTGACCGACATGCGGCAGAGGGCAGCCACCAGCGTCCGCGTTCCCATCTCGCGGCTCTGACGGATCGCCCGCTTGTGCTCGTCGGTCCAGCGCTCGCCCACATTGGCGCCAGCCAGGTGCACCACCGCGTCCACACCGGCGAGGTGGGCCGGATCGAGACGGCCGGCGTCCGGGTCCCAGCCGATGTCGCCGCGACTGGCTTCCGGCCGACGCGTGATCCAGCGCACCGTGTGTCCCCCGGTCCGCAGCAGCGCGGTCAGCGCCGAGCCGATCATGCCGGTGCCACCGGTGATGGCCACCGTCAGCCGCGGCAGGTGGTCGTATTGCATGTGCAGCTCCAGGTCGGCACGGGTGCGCGCATGGCGGAACGCGAACAGCTCATCCAGCTGGCCGCGCACGAACCACCCGGCAGCGCTGTCGCCGAGGGCGCCCATCGGCAACGCGTAGTCGATGGCGTCCACCAGGACGCTGGTGCCGTCGGGCGCTGGCTCCATGGTGTGCGTGTGCGCCCAGCGGTCGAAGGGCCCTTCCAGCATCACGTCGGTGAACTGCTGGCCGGCGCGATAGTCCCGGTGCTCCATCAGCATCCGCTGGTGGAGCAACCCTCCGAGGACCGGCACCTCGACCTCCACTCGGCTGCCGTCGGTGATGCCGCCGGTGCGGGAGATCACGCGCGTCGGCTGCCAGCCCGGCGTCAGGCGTTCGAAGGCACCGGGGCGCTCGTGCCAGTCGAACAGGGCACGGGCCGAGACGGGCATCGGGCTGCGTCGGACGAACTGCGGCACGGGTACATTGGGACGAGGGACACCATCGGCCGTCGGCGATACCGCGCGGCCTCTACTCCTGAACGCCGGCCGCCACGGGTTGGGGTTCCGCGTCGCCGGCGGTCGCAGCGGCGCCGTCGCCGTCCGCCGGTGTGCCGTCAGCCACGGTCGCCGAGGCATCCGCAACCACTTCCCCCGGTAACGGCGGCAGGACGATCCCGGCCTTCACGGCGCGGCGCTCCCGTTCCTCGCGATCGGCGAGCGAGCGGATCATCGCATCCACGGTCGGGCTCTGCAGGTAGCGGCCCTTCTCCCAGCCTTCGACGATGCCCTTCGGGAGTCCGTGCAGCAGTTCGCCGAGTTGCGCGGTGCTGAGGCCGACGGACTCGCGGAAGTGCCGGATCTCCTTGCCCGTCAGCAGCGTGTGCTGGCTGCGCATGGTGAGGATGGCCTCCTTCTCCGCCTCCTCGCGCTGCTCGACGGTGTGTTGCTTGTCACCACACTTGTCGCACTTGAACATCGCGCGATCGACGCGAGCGGTCATGCCGCTCAGCCGGATGGTGACTTCCTCCACCGCCAGCGCGTAGTGCCCGCCGCAGCGGCGGTGCAGGTGTCCTTCGAGGGAGAGTTCCGACATGGCCGGAATCTATCCAGCCCTTGGTCCGTTCGGGACATCCGACCACTGCAACGGCAACTGCTTCATCGCAGAAGGCCAACAGCCGCAGAACGGAACAGCCGCACAAGGGCGGGGGCGGGAGGTCACCTCGGGGCGCGAGCGTCCGCTTGGACCGATCGCTCCGCGATTCTTCCGGGAACTGCAACTGCCACCGCAGTTCATTCAAGAACGCTCTTCGGATGCGGTAGCGGCGTCGCCGCACGCGCCGACAACCAACGACGTCAGCGTGTGCCGTCTCGCGATGCCGCCCTTCTGCGGCGGTGCAGTTCTGCGGCTGTTCGGTTCTGCGTTCAGCCGTTGTGGTCCGTTCGATCAGCCGTTGTGGTCCGTCCGATCAGATGCGCGCGACAGCTTCAGACGGACGCCAGGCGCTCGTGCGTGACCGCGGCCTGCAATGCACCCGCGATCTGGTCGAGCGGCAGGACCTCGACGGCGGCGCCGACCTTGATCGCTTCCTTGGGCATGCCGAACACCACGCAGCTCGCCTCGTCCTGCGCGATGGTGTGGGCCCCGGCGTCGCGCATCTGCAGCAGGCCCTTGGCTCCGTCGGTGCCCATGCCGGTGAAGATCGCACCCACCGCATTACGGCCGGCGTACTTGGCCACGCTGGAGAACAGCACGTCGACGGCGGGCCGCTGGTGGTGCACCTGCGGACCATCCTTCACCCGCACCTGGTACTGCGCACCGGAGAGCGTGAGCATCATGTGGAAGTTGCCCGGCGCGATGAGGGCCACGCCCGGCACCACCGCGTCGCCATCCTTTGCCTCACGCACCTCGATGGCGCAGACGTTGTTCAACCGCTGTGCGAACGAGGCGGTGAACTTCTCCGGCATGTGCTGGCAGATCACGATCCCCGGCATCGCGGGCGGCAGGCGCGTGAGCACCGCTTCCAGGGCCTGCGTGCCGCCGGTGGAGGCGCCGAGGGCGACCACCTTGTGCGTCATGGCCAGTCCGGCGAGCGCGGGTGAGGCGCGCGTGAACACCGGGGCATCGGCCACCGGAGCGGTGCGCTTCACCAGCTTGGCGCGGGACGCCGCGCGGATCGACTGCACCAGCTGTCGCGAGATGTCGGGCACCGACATCGCCGATCCCGGCTTGGCGATCACGTCCACCGCGCCGAGCGACAGCGCGCGGATGGCGGCGTCGCTGTTCTTCGGTGTCAGGGAACTGACGATGATCACCGGCACCGGATAATGCTTCATCAGCTTGACCAGGAACGACAGGCCATCCATGCGCGGCATCTCGACGTCGAGCGTGATCACGTCGGGCTTGAGCGCGATGATCTTCTCGCGCGCCACGTACGGATCCACCGCCGTGCCCACCACCTCGATGTCGTCGTAGGCCGACAGCTCCTCGGTGAGCAGCTTGCGCACCAGCGCGGAATCATCGACGACCAGAACCCGGATCACGCGATGGCCACCGCAGCCGGCGCAACATCGGCCGTCGCAGCATCCAGCGTGAAGAGCGCCAGCAACGCTTCGCCCTCGTCCATCTGCAGGCGCGTGAAGGCCACCTGCGTCTCACCAGCGCGCACGCGGAACGGCGCATCACCGGCTGGCGCCGGGGCCTCGAGGCGATACACCGCAGCGGCACCGTTCACCATCGGCAACACGTTGCCGGTGACCACATTGGCCAGCTCGCCCAGCGCATCGCGCTGCAGCTGCACGTCGGGCGCGGCGGCGGAACCGAGCATGTTCTCCGCCAGCGCCGGCAAGACGCCGGCGGTGACACCGACCACCACTCGACCGGTGCCGGCTCCATGATAGGTCACGCTGACGGCCGCCTCGAGCGGAATGAACTCGGCACCATCGGCACTGCCCGGCTCCGGGAAGAGCAGGGCCAGCGACTCAAAAGTCGAAGTCGCCGCTTGGAACAGAGAAGTCGTTGCTGGCTGCGGCATGCGTCAGTCCGGTGACCTGGAGGATGGTGTTGCGGAGCTGTTCAGGGGTGAACGGCTTGTGCACGATTTCCACGCCGTGGGCGCGCAGGCGCGCGAGGCGGGTGTCACTGCTTTCAGTGCTGACGATGATCACCGCCAGCGCGCGCCACTCCTCACTGCCGCGGATGCGGGTGAGCAGCTCTTCGCCGTCCATCACCGGCATGTTGACGTCCAGCAGCGCGAGATCGACCCAATGGTCGCCCAGCTGCTCCAGCGCCTCCACACCATTGCCCGCCTCGAACACCTCACCGAGCGGGATGCCACAGAGCGACAGCGTGCGGCGGATCATCGCCCGCATCACCGCACTGTCATCGACGATCAGCACATTCAGCATTGCATCTACCTCGGGGAAACGGCGGCGAACGCCGGCGCGGGGGCCGGTGCCTCGGGTGAGAGCACGCGCAGCGTGCCGTTGGTGCGTAACTGCACGATCCCGGTGGCGACCGCGACCGACATCGTGCGCGACTGCTGCACGCCGCCGGTGTCGTCGGCGTGGATCAGCACACCGTTCTTCCAGAGCAGCTTGCGCAACGTGAGCATGTTGCGCTTGCCGATCTGGAAGGTGTCGTCGGCATCGGTGCGGCCGGAGAATGAGCCACCGGCCACCAGCACGGTCATGCGTTCCTTGCGGGCACCGAGGCGGTAACACTCCTTGAACAGCAGCGGCACACCGGTGTCCACGAACATCGCCGGCTGCGAGCGGGCCTTGGCCTCGTCGAGCTGCGAGCTGGGGAGCATGACATGCAGCATGCCGGCCACCCGCGCCACCGGATCGTGCACCACGATGCCCAGGCAACTGCCGAGCGCGTAGGTGATCAACGTGTCGTCAGGGCGGTCGGTGACCTTCAGGTCGGCCATGCCGACCACCACCGGCTTGATGGCCACGATGCCGGGGATGCCCGTCATTTCGCGTACACCGCCGGCTGCACGTATCGATAACTGTGCTCGATCGCGGTCAGGCTTTCGGAGTGGCCGATGAAGAGGTGGCCGCCGGGCGCCAGCAGGGCGTGGAAGCGGTTCACCAGTCGCGTCACGGTCGGCTTGTCGAAGTAGATCATGACGTTGCGGCACAGGATCACGTCGAACGGGCCCGACATCGGCCAGTTGGCCATCAGGTTGAGGTGCGCGAAGCTGATCGGCGCGCGCAGGTCGGCGGTGACGGTGGCGCGGCCGTCGGCCACAGGGGTGAAGAACCGCTGCCGGCGCTGCGGCGACACGTCGGCGAGCTGCTGCACGGTGTAACGGCCCTGCCTTGCCGCCGCCACCACGGTGGTGCAGATGTCGGTGGCCAGGATGCGGAAGTCGAAACGTGGCGGCAGCGCTTCGTGGAGGAGCATCGAGAGCGTGTACGGCTCCTCGCCACTGGAACAGCCGGCGCTCCAGATGCGCAGCGGCGTGCCGGCCGCCACGGCGGCGGGGATCACCTGCGACAGCAGAAAGTCGAAGTGTGCGGGCTCGCGGAAGAAGTCGGTCTTGTTGGTGGTCAGCAGGTCGATCAGCCGCACCATCTCCTCGCCATTGCCCTCCGACTCCACCGCATCGAGGTAGGTGCCGAACGACGTCATGCGCCGGTCGCGCAGCCGCTTCGAGACGCGCGAGCGCACCAGGCCTTCCTTGCCGGCGGGAATGGCGAGGCCCGCCCGCTCGTAGGCGATGCGCCGCACGCGCTGGAAATCCGCCGGTGACAGGTCAGGGGCGCTACCGATCGTATCGGGACTGGTGAGTGACGTCATGCGGCGGCGGCGGGGACGTGTGGTGGTCGCTCAGTCGGCCGGCGCGAGTGCCGGCAGCGACGTGATGGCCGTGACTTCATCGGTCGAGAGCACCCGCTCGATGTCGAGCAGCAGGCGCAGGCGTCCATTCGACTTGCCCAGGCCGAGCAGGAACTCGGTGTGGAACTCGGCGCCGAAGTCGGGGGTCGGGTCGATGTCGGCGGCAGCGATGCTGGCCACTTCCGACACCTTGTCGGCCACCACGCCGATCTGCACGCCGGCCACCTGCACCACGATCATCACCTGTTCCGGCTCGGTGGCCGCGGGCATGCCGAACTTCTCGCGCAGGTCCATGATCGGGATCACCTTGCCGCGCAGGTTGATCACCCCGCGGATATACGGCGGCGTGCGCGGCACACGGGTGACGGGCATCATGCTGATGATCTCCTGCACGCGCAGGATCTCGACGCCGTATTCCTCGCCTGCGAGGAAGAACGTGAGGTACTTGCCGCCCAGCGTGTTGACGGGGCGCTCGATGGTGCTGCTCATGCCATCTCCAGGGTGTCGTAAGTGCATCGGGAACCGCGCACGGCGAGGTCACTGCGAGTATCGTCTCGCCGGTGGGCGGGCTTGACGCATGCCCACCGGCAACTGCCATCGTCGGCCACCGCGTCACGGCAGGCGGTGCACGACCGTGTGCAACTCAGGCGGCGTGCGAGAGGCTGCGGGGGCGGGTGTCGCCGCTGCGGGCCAGTGAGGTCATGCGGGCCACGTCGATGATCAGGCCCACGCGACCATCGCTCAGGATCGCGCCACCGGAGATGCCGGGGATTTCGCCCACGCCATCGCCCAGCGCCTTGGCCACCACCTGCTGCTGGCCCAGGAGCTGGTCCACCAGCAACGCCACGCGATGTTCACCATCGCCGACGATCATCAGGATCGCCTCGGTGGGATTGGTCACCGCACCGGGGATCGCGAACATCTGGTGCAGGCGCACCACCGGCAGCACCTCGCCGCGCAGCATCACCACCTCACCACTGGGCGGAATGGTAGACAGCATGTCGGGCTCGGGACGGAAGCTGAGCGAGATGCTGGTCAGCGGCACGATGTAGCGTTCATCACCGACGCGCACCAGCATGCCGTCGGTGACGGCCAGCGTGAGCGGCAGCCGGATCTGGAACGTGGTGCCCTTGCCCAGCACCGACTGGATGTCGATACGACCGCGGATCGACTCGATGTTGCGTCGCACCACATCCATGCCCACACCGCGGCCCGAGATGTCGGTGATCTGCTCGGCGGTGCTGAAGCCGGGGGCGAAGATCAGCGCGTTGATCTCGGAATCGGTCATCGCGTGGGTGGCGGAGACCAGCCCCTTCTCGATCGCCTTGGCGAGGATGCGGTCGCGATTCAATCCGCGTCCGTCATCGCGCAGTTCGACGATCACGCTGCCCCCCTGCTGGAATGCGGCCAGCGTGACGCGACCGGCGCGCGGCTTGCCAGCCCGTTCGCGATCGGCCGGCCCCTCGACGCCATGGTCCACCGCGTTGCGCACCATGTGCACCAGCGGATCGGCGATCGCGTCCACCATGTTGCGATCGAGCTCCGTGTCCTCACCATCGGTGACCAGCTCCACCACCTTGCCGGCCTTGAGCGCCACGTCGCGCACCAGGCGCGTGAGCTTCTGGAAGGTGCTCTTGAGCGGCACCATCCGCATGGACATGCTCAGGTCCTGCAGCTCGCGCATGATCTTGCCGGCGTGCGAGACCTTCTTCACCAGGTCGTGCTGGCCGACGGCGACGACGGCGGGATCGGCGGCGATCATCGACTGCGCGATCACCAGCTCGCCGACCATGTCGATCAGGCGGTCGAGGCGGTCGGTGCGCACGCGCACCGAGAGGTCAGCTTCCGTCTTGGTGCCACTGCGCCCCGCCACGACACCGCGCGCACCGCTCTCCTGCAGCGTAGGCACCGGCGTCACCGACGCCTGCATCACACTGGGCGATGCCGGTTCCAGCGTCAGCGTGGCCGACGGCGCGGCAGGTTCAGCGGTGACACGGGTGGCGATACCAGCCAGCACCGCATCCACGTTCAGGAGGTCGTGCATGAGCGCGGCGTAGTCGTGCGGCAGCACCACCGGCTGCTGCAGTTGCACCGCGTTCTCCACCGCTTCGAGAAACTCGCCCAGCACGTCGTTGGAGCGCAGGGCGAGGTTGGCGACGGCCTGCGTATACGGCAGTTCGCGATCGCGCACGCGACTGAGCAACGACTCGGCGTGATGCGCGAACTCCGCCAGCCGATCGAGGCCCATGAACGCCGCCGTCCCCTTCACGGTGTGGAAGGCACGGAAGACGGTGTTGATCGCCTCGAGGTCCTCGGGGTTGGCCTCCAGTTCCAGTAGCGCCGCTTCGGCGCCCGCCATCGAGTCGCGGCTTTCGGCGATGAAGTCGCCCAGCAGCGCCAGGTCGGCGTCGTCGGGAATGGTGCCCCCGTCGGTGACCGGCGGAAGCTCGACGATCGCCGGCGCGCTGGCGACGACGGCGCTGGCGCGCGGCGTGGCCGGCTTGCGCCGACGGGTCGACTCGGCGGCCACCATCGCGTCCTGCAGCGCGGCAGCGTCGCCCGGCTCGTGCGCGATCACCGCCGCCTCGGATGGCGCGTCCACAGGCGCGTGCCGCGTGGCCTCGTCGGCGGCGTGAATCGCCTTGTCGATCGCCGCGCTGGCCTGCGCCAGCAGCGTGGCCGGATCGTCGGCGGTGGCGAGCAGGATCAGGTTCAGGCAGGTCGCGGCGTGTTGTGCGTGCGCGCGCACCTGCGTGGTCGCGGCCACGTCGAACACCGCGAAATGCCGCAACGTGTCGCGCAGCGCCTTGATGTCGGCATGCTCCGTCGGCTCGAGCTGCACCACGATGAACGCGGCGTCGTTGAGTTCCGTCGGGATCATCGGGTCGCGTGACCCGGGTGACGGGCGGCGGACAGGTCAGCCACCGGTCGATCCACGTTCCACCAGCGAATCGGCCAGTGCCTGGCGCGTCTCGGCATCAGCCAGGGTCGCGTTGGGGTCGAAGGAATGCGCGTCGCGCTCGGTGCGGGCGTTGAGCACACTGGTCGCATCGGCCTTGCCGTCGCCCGACTGATGATCGAACAGGTTGGCGATCTCGCTGAGACGGTTCTCCATGTCAGCCAGCAGTGACTGCACGTGCATGATCTGCTGCGACGTGATGTCCTGGAACTGCATGTGGCCCATCACGGCGAACAGTTCGTCGCGGAGGTCCATGCGGATCGCGGTGCCCTTGGCCGGCTCCGCGAGGACGTCCTCGGTCTCGAGTTCATCCACCTTGGCGATGGCGCGGTCCAGCGCGTCCATGATGTCGATGGCCGCGGTGGCGGTGGCCGACGACACCTCGTCGAGCTTTTCGTTGGTGTGCGCGAGGCGTTCGGTGGCTGCGACGCGAATGTGTTCGCGACCGGTGCGGATCGAGGCCAGCATCGCGTGCACTTCGCCCATCGCACGCACGAACAGCGCGGGGAGGAGTGGCAGGACCCGGTCGGTGGCGCCGATGGCGGCCGCGGCGGCGGCGGTACTGCCGGCGGAGGCGGGCGTGGTGGGTTCGGGTGCACGGCGCGGCGCCAGCTCGCCCAGCTCGGCATCGAGCAGGCGCAGCGTGGAGGCCGTGTCGTACAACAGTTCAGAGGCGCGTTCGTTTGCCATGGTTCAAGCCGCTGGGGTGACGATCAGGCTGTCGATCTTTTCCTTCAGGACCTGCGGCGTGAACGGCTTCACGATGTAGTTGTTGACGCCCGCTTCGAGGGCAGTGATGATGTCCTCGCGCACACTGCGGGCGGTGACCATCAGCACCGGCACGGTGCGGCCGTCGTCGCGCTGACGCAGTGCCTGGACCAGTTCCGTGCCGGACATGTTGGGCATGTTCCAATCGGTGATCACGAAGGCGATGGAGCTGTCGAACCGGGCCAGTGCCTCGACACCATCCGCGGCTTCGACGCAGTTGGTGAATCCGATGCGCTGCAGGGAGTTGACCACGATGCGGCGCATCGTTGCTGAATCATCCACAACCAGGAACTTCATTGTCGCGTACCTGCCGTTGACGGGTGGAGGACATGGCGCCGTGGTGCCTGTCCCGGTCCTTGGGGGAACGGCGACCGTGCCGTCCTGCGTGATGGAATGGGTGTGCTTCCGGGTACAAGTGTCGTCCGGAGTCGTCGCGGCTTGAGCCGGTGTCGATGCGTGGTGTTGCGTGGAGTTGCGTGGCACGCGCGATGACGCATGACACGTCACACGCTGCCCGAGGTGCGTGGGCCACCGGACGGCACGCACGGCACTCGCACGACACCCACGGCACACTTGGCACTCGCACGACACACACACGCGGCGTGCACGATGCACGACGGGCCGTGCAGCAATGCTGCACGGCCCGTCAGTCCTTCACGTGAGGTCGTCAGTCCTGCGCAGATATTGCGGTCAGATGTCGCCGCGCTGCAGGATCCGCTTGGCCACTTCGCCCGCCATCTCGGCGGTGTTGTAGGCGCCCATCAGCACTCGCTGCTTCACATCCTCGACGCGCTCCGAACTGCTGGCGGCACGCGTCGACGTTCCACTGGCCAGGGCCCGGGCTTCGTCGCTGAACGACACGGAGTCCTGCTTCGGACGCTCCGGTGTCGAGGCGACCGTCTCGGTCCGCCTGGTTGGCGCGCTGCGCTCCGGTGCACCCGGCCTGACGCCGTTCAGTGCATTCGGGTCGATCCCGCCCTTTCCGTTGATCTGCATGGTTGGTTACCTCCGAAGGGAGGGTATCGGCGTAAACGTATGAAACTTTAGTAATCTGCTGAACGAGCGCTCGCGACGCACTGCGTGTCAGCCTGCTGCTCGGGCACGGACTCGATTTCCTGCGGCACGCTGAGGGGCGTGGGGCCCTTTGGCGGGGTGGCGGCCTTCGGACGCTGCGGCACGCGGCGCGGGAGGTCGGCCAGCGGGACGGGCGACATCGGCACCGCCTGGTCGCGGAGGATCGCCAGCAGCGAGAGTCCAACGGCCATCAGGGCGACGGCATCCTCGCGGCGGGACTCGGCGCGCACATCGATCGCGTGAGTCCAACGCGGCGTCAGCACATGGCTGGAGATCAGTGAGGTCTGTGACATCGTGCATTCGACGCGTGACGGCGCGCTCGGCAACATGTCACGCCCGCTGCTGACGCGGAAACGCTTGTGCCACAACGCTCGCCTGTGTCAGAGCACCACGTTGATGGTGGTCGGAGCGGCGCCCTTTTCGTACTCCTGTGAGGCGTGCTGCCGGGCGTCGAGCACCGCCAGTTCGCCGGCCGCCTGCTCCCGGGCCCGCTGCGCCGCGACCCAGGTGCGCTGGCCCCCGTCGGCGGTGGCGCGGAGGGCGGCCGTGAGCCGCGTGCCGAGGGCGGCGCCACCGGCGCCCCGTTCGGTGGCAGCGCGGACGGCGGCGATGGCGGCAGCAACGACGATGGCGCGCTCCTCGAGGAGCGCGGCAAGGGCGGTGTCGTCGCCGGCGGCGATCGCCTCGGTGGCGGCCAGCGCGAGGGCGTCGGCGTGGGCGAGGAGGCCAAGCGCCGCCTGGTCGGGCGGCGCGGGTTCAGGGCGCATGACCGCTCAGGCCGACGCGGCCAGCGGACGGGTGCCCGCCTCGTCCAGCTGGCGGGCAGCGTCGGCGAAGGCCCCGCTGAGGGTGTTCACGATCCCGATCAGCCGGCCGAGCCGGATCGCGTCGCGCCGCATGCCGACGTCCACCAGTTCGCCCAGCAGGAAGCCATACAGCATGGAGAGGTCGATGGCGATCGCACCGCCCTTCTCGAGGTCGAGGGTGCTCAGCAGCTCACTCACGATCTCACGGGCGCGGCCCAGGTTCTCCACCCGCAATTCCACCTGATCGTTGCGGATTGCCGTCTGTGCGCGGCGCATGACCACTTCGAGATGCTCGAACAACAGGACGGTGAGGCGGGCCGGTGAGGCCGACATCACCTGCAGTTCACGGTACTGCGAGGCGCGTGATGGGTAGGTCACGGTGGGTGTGGAGCGGTGGGGAGTGAGGGCGGAAAACGACGTCAGTTGTTGCTGGTGAGGCCAGCCATCGACGCGGTGAGCGAGTTGCCCTGTTGCTGGAGCCGGCTCATCGCCAGTTCCATCGCCGTGAAGCGCGCGATCAGCGCCTCGCGCCGTGCGTCGACACGGTCCTGCGCCTCGTTCATCCGCTTGGTGAGGCGAATGTTCGAGTCGGTGATCGAGGTGATCGCGCTGGTGATCGTGCCATCCACCGAGCGGGAGGCGAACGTGGTGGCGGTGACCATCGCGTTGCCGATGCCGGCGCTGCCGAAGAGCGCCTGGATGCCGGTGAGGTTGGCGCCCATCGCACTCCGCAGCGTCGTGTCGTTGACCTCGATGCTGCCATTGCGGGTGAGCGTCATGCCCGCCAGCGTGGCCTTGCTGTAGGCACCACCGGCTGCGACTTCGGTGCGCAACGCCTGCGTGAACGTGCTCACCAGTCGTCGCAGCGTGCTGTTGCTCTGCAGCGGCTGCCCGCTGAGCTGCTGCCCGGCCTGGAAGGTGACGATGTCGTTGTAGGCCTTGGCGAAGTCCTTCACCGACTTCACCGACGCCTCGAGATCGCGTGTCACCGTGAGGTCGATCTCGGTGCCCGGCTCGGCCTGCAGCAGGTTGATCGTGACGCCGTCCAGCGCGTCGCTGATGGTGTTCGACGTGCGCGTCAGCAACACGCCGTCCACCTTCACCTGCGCATCGGAGCCGACGGCCAGTGCGCGCGACCGCCCGACGGTTTCGGTGCCGAAAGTGCCCAGCAGCGAGGTCGCGGCGCCACCCATCGCCGGCGCCACCGTCATCGCCAGGCGCAGGCGCGAGTCGCCGCCGGTGCTGTCGTTGAGGCGCAGCTTGCCATCGGCATCGAGCGTGGCGGAGGCAGGACGCGTGCCGCCACCGAAGCCGCTGGTGGGATCATTGAGCTTGGACAACAGCGTCTGGAGCGTGTCGGCGCCGCCCACCACGAATGCCGTGGTGACGGCGGTGCCATCGCCGCGCATGCCGCTGAAGGTCAGCGTGTCGCCGACGTTGAC
>JANMON010000227.1:0-7480 GCA_031369265.1 Gemmatimonadaceae bacterium
ATCAACGGGTTTGGTCGCATCGGTCGCAACGTGCTGCGCGCCGCCAAGAAGTCCGGCGTCGCCATCGATTTCGTCGGCATCAACGACCTGACCGACACCGCGATGCTCGCGCACCTCTTCAAGTACGACTCGGTGCACGGCACGTATGCAGGTGAGGTGAGCGCGAAGGAAGGCGCGATCATCGTCGACGGCGACGAGATCAAGATCACGGCGGAACGCGATCCCGCGAACCTGCCGTGGGCTGCCGTCGGCGCCGACATCGTGCTCGAGTCCACCGGCATCTTCACCGAGGCTGACAAGGCGCGGAAGCACATCGCCGCCGGCGCGAAGAAGGTCATCATCTCCGCTCCCGCCAAGGACGAGGACATCACGATCGTGATGGGGGTCAACCACCAGAAGTACGATCCGGCCGCGCATCACATCATTTCCAACGCCAGCTGCACCACGAACTGCCTGGTGCCGATGGTGAAGGTCGTACGCGACAACTTCGGTTTCAAGCACGGTGCGATGGTCACGATCCACAGCTACACCAACGACCAGCAGATCCTCGACCTGCCGCACAAGGACATGCGTCGCGCCCGCGCCGCCGCACTGTCGATGATCCCGACCACCACCGGCGCCGCCAAGGCGACCGCGCTGGTGATTCCCGAGGTGAAGGGGTTGATCGACGGCATCTCGATCCGTGTGCCCACGCCCGATGTCTCACTCACCGAGCTGACGGTGGAAGTGGAGCGTGCGACGACCATCGAGGAGGTCAACGCCGCGTTCATCGCCGCCGCCAAGGACGGTCCGCTGAAGGGCATCCTCGACTACAGTACGGTGGAGCTGGTGAGCGTGGACTACATCGGCAACCCGTTCTCGTGCACGATCGACGCCAAGAGCACCAACGTCATCGACAAGACGATGGTCAAGCTCTCTGGCTGGTACGACAACGAGTGGGGCTACTCGAGCCGCTGCGTCGACATGCTGCAGTACGTCGGCAGCTCGCTCACCTGATGCAGAAGCGTTCCGTGAAGGACCTGGCGCCCGCGCAATTGCGCGGGCGTCGTGTCGTCGTGCGCGTGGATTTCAACGTGCCGTTCGATCCCGACGGCAGCGTCGGCGACGACACCCGCCTGCGCGCCGCGGTGCCCACCATCCAGCTGCTGCGCAAGCACGGCGCGCGGGTGGTGCTGCTCTCACATCTCGGCCGGCCCAAGGCTGCCCCCGATCCGAAGTACACGCTGGCGGCCGTGCTGCCGGCGTTGCGCACCGTGCTGCCGAATGTGGACGTGCAGTTCTGCAGCACCAGCGATGATGCGGCGGCGGTCGCCGCCACCAACGCGCTGGCCGATGGTGCGGTGCTGCTGATGGAGAACACGCGCTTCCTGCCCGGCGAGGAAACCAACGACGACGCGCTGTCGCAGCGACTGGCGACGCTGGGCGACATCTACGTGAACGATGCATTCGGCAGCGCGCATCGTGCGCACGCCTCGACCGCAGGCATCGCCAAGCACTTGCGCCCCGCCGTCGCCGGCCTGCTGATGGAAAGCGAACTGACCTACCTCGGCGGTGCGCTGGACGATCCCAAGCGACCGTTCGTGGCAATTCTCGGCGGCTCCAAGATCTCCGGCAAGATCGACGTCGTCGAGGCGCTGCTGCCGAAGGTCGATGCGCTGCTGATCGGCGGGGCGATGGCCTGCACGTTCTACAAGGCGATGGGTTTCGAGACCGGCAAATCGTTGGTCGAGCCGGATCGCGTGGAGATGGCCAAGGACCTGATCGAGCGGGCCGGGAGCGTTCTGATCCTGCCGCACGATGCGACGGTGGCGAAAGGCATGGACCAGCCCACGACCGCGCACGCGGTCAAGCGTGACGGAATTCCCGGTGACGAGGCCATGCTCGACATCGGCCCCGACACCGCGCAGAGCTACGCGCGCGCCATCCTGGCGGCCAAGACGGTGCTCTGGAACGGCCCGATGGGCGTGTTCGAGAAGCCGCCGTTCGATGCCGGCACGCGCGCCGTCGCGACAGCGATGGCAGCCGCCACTGGCAAGGGTGCGATCACGATCGTGGGCGGCGGCGATTCGGCGGCAGCCGTGGTGGAAGCGGGACTGGGTGACATGATGAGCCACGTGTCCACAGGCGGTGGAGCCAGCCTCGAATTTCTCGAGGGCAAGGAACTCCCCGGCGTGGCCGCACTCGACGAGAAGGGGACCGCTTGAAGCTGCCGATCTTTGCCGCGAACTGGAAAATGCATCACGGCCCGAGCGATGCCCGGGCCTTCATGAAGAGTTTCCTGGCGCACTATCAGCGCCAGCAGGACCGCAAGGTGTTGTTCTTCCCGAACGCACTCTCGGTGACCACCGTCAGTGAACTGGTGCGCGATCGTCCCGACCTCGAAACGGGGATCCAGAACATCCACTGGGAAGACAAGGGCGCATTCACTGGCGAGAACTCGGCGCCGATGGCGCGGGACTCGGGCGCCACGCACGTGCTGGTGGGCCACTCGGAACGCCGTCACGTGTTCGGCGAGACCGACGAGCAGAGCAACCTGAAGGTCAAGGCCGCGTTCCGGGCTGGGCTGACACCCGTGCTCTGCGTCGGCGAACTGCTCGAGGAGCGCGACGCCGGCAACACCGAAGCCACCGTGCTGCGACAGCTGCGGGCCGGCATCGCGGGCGTCGAGGAGGGGCAGGTGGCGTCGATGATGTTCGCCTACGAGCCCGTCTGGGCCATCGGCACCGGTCGCACCGCCACGCCGCAGGATGCCAGCCAGGTCCATGCGGCGATCATCGCGGCCCTCAAGACGGCCATCGGTGAGCGCGCGCTGGGGATCCCGATCCTCTATGGCGGCAGCGTGAACCGCGGCAACGCGACCACGCTGCTGGCAGCACCGGACGTGGATGGGGTGCTCGTCGGCGGCGCGAGTCTCGACGCCGACGGCTGGAACGCCATCGTCCGCGCTTGATTCGGGGGGTCGGAGTCGCTTCCTTTCGTGGCTAGTTCAGAGACGTCTCCGACCCATCCGACCCGATGTACACCTTCCTGCTCGCCATCCTGATTCTGATCAGCTTCGTGCTGATCGCCGTGATCCTGCTGCAGTCCGGCAAGGGCGGCGGCATGTCCGCCAACTTCGGCGGCGCGACCTCGTCGGCAGATGCGGTCATCGGCACGCGTCAGGCGGGCAACCTGCTGACGAAGATCAGCTGGTGGGGCGGCGGCGCGTTCCTGTTCCTGTCGCTGGTGCTGCAGCTGATGACGACTCGCCAGCGTGCGCCGAAGTCGGTGCTGGACAACGCCTTCTCGACGCCGGCGCCGACCGCACCGGCAGCCACCACGCCGGCTCCGGGCTCGGCACCGACCGGCGCTGCGGCACTGCCGCTGACTCCGGCCGCGCCTGCCGCGACGACGCCGGCACCGACCACTCCCGCACCCGCCAAGCCGTGACGGGCGGCGTGACGCCGCTCTCGCTCGACACCGTCCCCGGGGTTTTGCTCCTCGAGGACGGTTCGACGTTTCGGGGCATGGTCAACGCTGACGTCGAGCCGACCGTGGCCGAAGTCGTGTTCACGACCAACATGACCGGCTATCAGGAGGTCTTCACCGATCCGTCCTACAACGGGCAGATCGTGGTGATGACCACGCCGCAGATCGGCAACTACGGCGTCAACACCGAGGATCCCGAGAGCGGGAAGGTGCAGGTCTCCGGCGTCGTGGTGCGTGAGATGTCGAAGACGTATTCCAACTGGCGCGCCAGCGGCGACCTGCCGTCGTGGCTGGCCGCGTCGCGCGTACCGACGCTGCAGGACGTGGACACCCGTCGGCTGACGCGTCACCTGCGCAGTCGCGGTGTGATGCTGGGCGTGATCTGCGCCGGCGAGGAGCCCACCGAGGCCGCGCGCGCCAAGCTGGACGCCGCGCCGCGCATGGAAGGTTCCGACCTGGCCACCACCGCCGCCACCCAGTCGAGCTACGTCTACGGCGCCACCAACACCGCGCATCACATCGTGGCGGTGGACTTCGGAATCAAGGAGAACATGCTGCGCCTGTTCTCCGACGAAGGGTGCAAAGTCACGGTCGTGCCTGCCACGACGACTGCCGAAGAGATCCTCGCGCAGAAGCCTGACGGCGTGTTCCTGTCGAACGGCCCGGGTGACCCGGCGGCCATCGATTACGCCCCCGCGATGATCCGTGGAGTGGCCGAGTCCGGTACGCCGGTGTTCGGCATCTGTCTCGGGCACCAGTTGATCGGGCTGACGTTCGGCGGGCAGACGCGCAAGATGCCGTTCGGCCACCGCGGCGGGAATCAGCCCGTGAAGGACCTGGCGACGGGCAAGGTGCTGATCACGTCGCAGAACCACGGGTTCGCCGTGGAGGGCAATGCTGAGGCCGTGACGGGCTCCACGGACCTGCAGGTGACGCACGTGAACCTGAACGACGGCTCGATCGAAGGGCTGCGCCACCGGACGCTGCCGGTGTTCTCGGTGCAGTACCATCCTGAGGCCGCCCCCGGTCCGCATGACGCTCGGCCGGTCTTCCATGACTTCATGGCGACCCTCCGCCGGAAGGGCTGAAACGAGCCAACCTCTTGACTGACAACGCTCTACGTCGCTAGCTTCGCGCCCGAGCCCGGTGACAACCGGGCATTGACTCCTTGAGGGCGTCCATGACGAAAGCCGATCTGGTGGAGCGGGTCACCGAGCAGATTTCTCGCACGGCCGGTCCGCTGATTTCCAAGAAGGATTGCGCGCGAGTCGTGGACGCGTTCCTCGACGCGATCAAGGACGCGATGAAGGACCAGAAGAACATCGAGGTGCGCGGCTTCGGCACCTTCAAGATCCGGCAGCGAAAGACGCGCATGGCGCGGAATCCGCGAACGGGTGAGCCCGTCGAGGTTTCGGCACGGCCGGTGCCTGTCTTCAAGCCCTCGAAGGAGCTGCGCGCGATGGTGGCGGGCGAAGAGGTGCCGGAGGGTGGCTTCGCCGAGGACGACGACGATTACGACGACTGACGGCGTGCGGCGGAATCGGGCAGCGCATCGATCCGCCGCATTTTCTTAAGTCGTAGTCGGACATGCAGATAGGCGCCGAGGAGCGCCAGGCGGGGCGTCACTGGCGTCCCGTCTGCGTTTGCGGATGCGGCAGCTGGAACGATCGGCGCCCCGCCACGCTATCTTGATGCGACACCACGACGTGCCCTCATGACAGAACTTCAGGTCCTGCTCTTCGCCTCGTACGCTGAGGCCTTCGGCGCCAGCGCCGTCACCGTCTCGGTGCCTGAGTCGGCGACCAGCGCCGACGTCGTTGCCGCACTGCGCAGCCTGCCGGGTGGCGCAGTATTGCCCGAGGCGCCCGTGGTGGCAGTCGATCGGCGTTACGTGCGCAGTCCAGTGGCGGTGCGCGCAGGGCAGGAGATCGCGCTGATTCCACCGGTGGCCGGCGGATGATCCGCTGCGCAATCGTCACCACCCCGATCGACCCCGCGGCACTGCTGGCCGAGGTGACTACGCCGTCCACCGGCGCCACCACGTTGTTCCTCGGCACCGTGCGCGACGTGAACGACGGCCGCGCCGTGACCGGGATCGAGTACTCGGCCTATACCGCGATGGCCCTCGACGAGATGGAGCGCATCACGCAGGAGGCGACGCAGCGGTTCGAGGGCATCCGGATCGTGATCGAACATCGTGTCGGCATCCTGCTGCTGCAGGAAGTCAGCGTCGCGATCGCCGTCGCCCACGCGCGGCGCGCACCCGCGATGGACGCGAGCCGCTTCGCGATCGAGGAACTGAAGCGTCGCGTGCCGGTGTGGAAGCAGGAGCATTACGTGGATGGTGATCGGCACTGGATCGATCCCACCGCGATGCAGACCACCACCGGAGCGTCGTCATGAGCCAGGTCACGCTCACCGACCAGTTCGGGCGCAGCATCGAGTACCTGCGCATCTCGGTCACCGATCGCTGCAACTTCCGCTGCACGTACTGCATGCCGCTGGAAGGGCTGCCGTGGCTGCCGAAGGCGGAGATCCTCAGCTACGAGGAGATCGTGGCCGTGGTGCAGCAACTCGCACCGCTCGGCCTGCGGCGCATCCGCCTGACCGGTGGCGAGCCGACGATCCGACCGGACCTGACGTCGCTGGTGGCGCAGCTGCGCGCGGTGCCGGGCGTGGAGGACATCGCGCTGTCCACCAACGGCGTGAAGTTGCCGGAACTGGCGCAGCCGCTCCGCGATGCCGGGCTCGATCGCATCAACATGAGCGCCGACAGCCTGCGTGCGGAGCGCGTGGTGGCGATCGCCCGGCGCAACTTTCCGTTCGATCCGGTCACGTCGCTGCAGGCCGCCGAAGCGGCCGGGCTGTCGCCGATCAAGGTGAACGTGGTGGTGATGCGTGGCGTGAACGACGATGAGGTGAGCGACTTCGCGCGGCTGACGCAGGATCACCCGTGGCATGTGCGCTTCATCGAGCTGATGCCCGTCGGCGACATGCGCGAGCTGACGTGGGATCACGTGGTGCCGACCGCCGAAATCCTGGATCGGATCTCGACCGTGGACGCTCTGGTGCCCGACGCCGGACCGACGCGTGGCAACGGGCCCGCCGCCTACTATCGCTATCCCGGCGCGCCCGGCACCGTCGGGGTGATCACGCCCATGACGCACACCTACTGCGGCACCTGCAACCGCGTGCGCCTGACGGCCGATGGTCGCCTGCGGACCTGCCTGTTCGGTGACCATGAGGTGAACCTCCGTGACGCACTCCGCGCCGGGCAGCCGCTGGAACCGCTCTTCCGAGAGGCGCTGGCCGGCAAGCCGAAGGAACACGCGCTGCTGCAGATGCAGGTGGGTGGATTGCGGGCATTGAGCCAGGTGGGGGGTTAGCACCGCAGTCAGGACCGTCCGGTCCTCGTTGTCGGCTGTAGTGCGGGCGCCTAGGTTTCCGTCGATACTGGATTGTGATGGTTACCCGCACCGGCCCGCCGGCGCGACAGACGCATACACTCAGATCGACTACTGCATATGGTGAACAAGATCACGGTCGTTGGCGCCGGCAACGTGGGTGCCACCGCCGCACAGCGCATCGCCGAGAAGGAACTGGCGCGCCACGTGGTGATGGTGGACGTGGCCGAGGGTGTGCCGCAGGGGAAGGGCCTCGACCAGTATCAGAGCGCCCCGATCGAGGGCTTCGATTCCCTCGTCATCGGCAGCAACGGCTACGACGAGTCGGCCGGCAGCGACATCGTGGTCATCACCGCTGGCATCCCGCGCAAGCCGGGCATGTCGCGTGACGACCTGGTGAACACCAACGCCGGCATCATGAAGGCGGTCTGCGAGCAGGTGAAGCGGACCTCACCGGATGCGATCGTGATCGTGGTGTCGAACCCGCTCGACGTGATGTGCTACGTCGCCAAGCAGGTCACGGGCTTCCCACGCGAGCGCGTCATCGGCATGGCCGGCGTGCTCGACACCGCCCGCTACTGCGCCTTCCTGGCGATGGCGATGGACGT
>JANMON010000239.1:0-68819 GCA_031369265.1 Gemmatimonadaceae bacterium
CCGGGTGCGGCACGCTGAGCGCCGTGTAGGGAGCGAGGCCGGTCATGACCAGCGCCATCAGGATGTAGAGCACGGTACAGATCAGCAGCGAGGCGATCATGCCGATCGGCAGGTCACGCGGCGGATTCTGGGGTTCCTGGGCGGCGGTGCTGACGGCGTCGAAACCGATGTAGGCGAAGAATACCGCCGAGGCGCCGCGCAGCACGCCCGACCAGCCGAACTTGCCCCACTCACCGGTGTTGGCCGGGATGAACGGCTCCCAGTTGGCGCGGTTCACGTAGAAGAAGCCGAAGCCGATCACCAGCAGCACGATGCTGGTCTTGATGATCACCATCAGGTTGTTGAACGACGCCGACTCCTGCACGCCACGGATCAGCAGGGCGGTGATGGCGACGATCAGCAGCACGGCGGGGAGGTTGATCAACCCGTTGATCACCTGATGCCCCGCGGCGAGGCAGGCGCCGCGATCGGCGAAGATCTGGGCCACGCGGGTGGCGGGGTCGATGACCGTCAGGCCGCTGGTCGGATCCACGCAGGTGAAGGCGCGCACGATCTCATGCCCGTTGGCCACGCCGAGCGGGGCCGAGGCCAGAGCGGCCGGGATGTGCAGGCCGACTTCGGCCAGAAAGGCGCTGAAGTATCCGGACCAGCCCACGGCCACGGTGGAGGCGGCGAACAGGTATTCCAGCACCAGGTTCCAGCCGATGAACCAGGCCACACCCTCACCCATCGTGGCGTAGCTGTAGGTGTAGGCGGAGCCGGCGATCGGGATCATGCTCGCGAATTCTGCGTAGCAGAGGCCGGCGAACAGGCAACCCAGTCCGGCCAGCACGAAGGAGATGGTCACCGCCGGGCCGGCGTAATTGGCCGCCGCGTTCCCCGTCAGCACGAAGATGCCGGCGCCGATGATGGCACCGATGCCGAGCAGGGTGAGGTTCATCGCGCCAAGCGTACGCTTGAGGCCGTCGGACTCGTTGCCCGCCTCAGCCTGGAGCGCGGTGATGCTCTTTCTGGACCAGAGTCCCATGAGGCCTGCACGTCAGGGGGAAGGGGACGCCCCCGTCAGCAGGCGGGGGCGTACAAGACGCCGCAAGGTCACATAGCTGCAACACCGAAGTCAATCGCGGCCCTGAGACCTCATCATCCTTTCACTTCGTGTAATTCGGCGACTCGCGGGTGATCGTCACGTCGTGAGGATGGCTCTCGCGCAGGCCGGCGGAGGTGATCCGGACGAACTGGCTTTCGGTGCGCAGCGCGTCGATGGTGCCACAGCCCACGTAGCCCATGCCGCTGCGCAGGCCGCCGACCATCTGGAACAACACGTCGGCGACGGGGCCCTTGTATGGCACACGCCCTTCGATACCCTCGGGCACCAGCTTGCGGGCGCTCATCTCGCCGTCCTGGAAATAGCGATCGGCGCTGCCGTCCTGCATGGCCGACAGGGAACCCATGCCACGAATGGTCTTGAAGCGGCGACCCTCCAGCAGGATCGTCTCCCCCGGACTCTCCTCGGTGCCGGCCAGCATGGAGCCCATCATCACGCACGAGGCCCCGGCCGCCAGCGCCTTCACGATGTCGCCGGAATACTTGATGCCGCCGTCGGCGATCACGGGCACGTCGCCGGCCCCGTCGATCGCATCGAAGATCGCGGTGAGCTGCGGCACACCGACGCCGGTGACCACGCGGGTGGTGCAGATGGAGCCCGGGCCGACACCGACCTTCACCGCGTTGACGCCACGCTCGACCAATGCCGCCGCGCCTTCTCGCGTGGCCACATTGCCCACCACCAACTGCGCATCGGGGAAGGCGTCGCGCACGCGGGACGTCGCCTGCAACACACCATCGCTGTGTCCGTGGGCCGTGTCGATGCAGAGCACGTCGGCACCGGCGTCGATCAGCGCGCGGGCGCGCTCGAGATAGTCCCCACCGGCACCGATCGCCGCCGCCACCCGCAGGCTGCCCTCAGCATCCTTGTTGGCGTTCGGGAACTGCCGACGCTTGTGGATGTCCTTGACGGTGATCAGTCCCTTCAGCACGCCGTCGGCATCCACCACCGGCAGCTTCTCCACGCGCCGTTCGCCCATGATGCGTTCGGCCTCGTCGAGCGTGGTGCCGAGGGCCGCCGTCACCAGGCGATCCTTCGTCATCGCGTCGCGGACCGGACGATCGAGTGCGCGCTCGAACTGCAGGTCGCGGTTGGTGAGGATGCCCACCAGGCGGCCATCGCCATCCACGATCGGTACGCCGCTGATGCGGAAATTCTGCATCAGCTTCACCGCCTCGCGCAGCGAGGCATCGGGCGTCAGCGTGATCGGGTTGCGGATGATGCCGCTCTCACTGCGCTTCACGCGATCGATCTCGGCGCTCTGCCGATCGATCGACATGTTCTTGTGGACCACGCCAATGCCGCCGGCGCGGGCCATCGCGATCGCCATTTCGCTTTCGGTGACCGTGTCCATCGCGGCCGACACGAGTGGCACGTTGAGCGTGATGCCGGTGGTGAAGCGGCTGGCCGTGCGCACGTCCTTCGGATGCGTGAGCGAGTGGCGCGGCACCAGCAGCACGTCGTCGAAGGTGAGGGCGTCATCCTCGCGAACGCGCATGCGACCGATCAGGGCGGTGGGCTGTCCGTCGGGCGCGATGCTGCCACGGACGGGAGACGAGATCGGGGGACGAGACGTGGTTGCCATCTTGGAAAATAGCGAGGGCGGCCGTCGGTGGGAGGGCCGCCCTGCATTCTGCCGTCGCGCCGCGCTCAGCCCCGCAGCGCCCGGCGGACCCGCTTCCGGATACTTGGCGGCAGGAAGAAGGCCGCTGCAGCCAGCGTGGCGGAGAGATTCAGCCCGCTCAATGCATCGGCGCTGCCGGTCCAGTGGTCGGCCAGCACATGCCGACCGGCCCGGCTCACCATCCGCTGCAGCGCCAGGATGAGCAGATACAGGTCGTCCACCTGGCCAAGGAACGGGATGAAGTCGGGGATCACGTCGATGGGGCTGACGATGTAGAGCGCCGCCCCCAGCACCAGCAGCTTGTCCACCGTCGCCACGCGTGAATCGCGTGCCAGGCCCCAGAGCAGGCGCAGGTAGTGCGGGATGTCGCGCAGGGCACCGGTCACGGTGCGACGGGCGCCGGTGCGCGGACCACCCACCGGACGATCGGCCGCCGGCGGCACCCAGGCGTCGTCGTCGCCCGCATCCACAGGCGGCGGCGCACCGCGTCCGGCATCGGTGATGCCGAGCCGACGCGGGCGCTCCTCGCGCCGCTCCCTCATCGGGCCGGCCCTTCGCCGGCGCCTGAACCGGGCTGGGTGGGCGGAGCCGGCGCATCACCAGTGGCCGCGCGTGCGGCTCGGGTGGCGGCACCGGCAAGGTCACTGGCCACACTCTGCCCGGCGGCGGCCACCCCATTGAGCACGCCGACGGCCTTCTGCATGAATCCGAGCGTCTCGGCAACGCTGGTGGCGGACACCTTGCCGGCGCGGAGGCCGTCCTCGACGGTCTCCTGCAGCTTCACCAGCAGCCCGGCGGCACCGGAGGGCGCCTCCCGCCGGCTGTACTTCGACTCCAGGAATTCGGCGTAGTCGAGCACCTGGAAGGCGCGCTCGTCGGACATGGTCTCGAACTTGGCCAGCAGGCGATCGCGGAGATATGGGCTGAGCGGCATGTTGACGGATGACGATGGGAACCGTGCGAACTGGAATTTTACCCCGCCACGCGCCGACCGTTCAGGGACGCGCGGGGCGCTCGGTACCGGGCGCGGCGGTGGGTGCCGGTGTGGCGGGCTTCGGCGATGCCGATGCCGATGCGTCCACGGCCGCCTTGACCGAATCGAAGGTGGCGTTGGCGGGCAGCGAATCCACCGGTGCACCGCGACGGGCGCCACCGCGCCAGCGTGCGCGGCGCCCACGGACGTCGATGTGCACGTATGGCCAGCCGGCGCCGTCGGTGGTGATGTACAGTCCGATGCCGCCCACCAGATCCGGATGTTTGCGCTCGACCACTTCGGCGGCCGCCGCCACCAGGCGCGCGTCGATCTCGGTGAGGCGCCCGTCGTTGTTGGCATCGATGGCGATGTCGGCCGCGTCACCGTACATGTGGCGACTGTCGGATGCAGCGCCGGACAACACCCCGTTGTGCGACGGACTCCGGAATCCGCTGGCGACGTTGAGCTTCACGGCATCCGGCGTGCGGCCACGCATCTGCGCGATCTCGTTCACCGTCAACTCGATCTTGTCCAGCAGCGCTTCGCGCACGTGCAGGTACTTCGGAAAGCCCGACTGGTTGTCGTGCACCACGAAGTCGCTCATGCGCAGGTGCGGCGAGAGCGGGAAGTCACTGGTGCGCGTGGTGACTTCCACGAAGCCGCGTGGCACGGTGGCATCCGAGGCGCGCGGCCAGCGGCCCATGTGATAACCGTTGATGCCGGTGGCGCGCGCATTCGGCATCGGGTGTTCGACCAGCAGCGCCAGGTCACCGACGGTGTCGGAGACGCCGCCGCGCGAGAGCACCAGCCAGAATGCGCCGGCGCGCGAGGGGGCGCGAATCACCCCGTCGGCGGGCCACGACATGGCCGGTTCGTCGCCCTTGCCATCGAATCCGATCCACTGCATCTGCATGAGCGCAGTGGTGCCACCGAACTCGATCGGCAGATCCACCGCCTCGCGCGGCAGCACGATGCGCACGCGCACGGCGTTGCTGTGGCCGAACGCCCCGGCGGTGAAGAGCCGCCCCGGCGGGCGTGGGTCGCGGATGGTGTTGTCGCCACCGGATGGTTCGATGCTGGGCACGGCGGACGCGGGCGGAGTGTCGAGCTCCGCCGCATCCAATCCTTCGGGCTCACTCAGCCGGTGCGCGGCGAACATCATCCCCGCCGGCACCATCACCGCCATCGCGTACTTGGCCAGCTTCCACTGCCGTGGACGCGTCGCCGCGAACGGACGTGCGTTGCGAGACGACGCCTCCGCTGCGGTGATCCCGAGCAGGCCTACCGGCGTGGGGTCAGGCGCCGCCCCACCGCGCGCTGGTTCCGCGGACGTCGACGTGGACGAATGGTCCGTGTGCATGCGTTGCATGATAACGCCCCATGCCTCCGGTGAGTGCAGGATATTTCGCCTCGACGCGCTCCACCGCACGCACCATCAGGTTGCCGTCGCGGATGGTGACGCGACCATCGCCATCGAGATCGTCGAGCATTCCATCGCGATCGTTGTCTGCAAACACGTCTGCCGCGTCGCCGAACTGGTGCCGGCTGTCGCGCGCGCGACCACCCGCGCCGACGCCCTGCTCATTGTAGGCCGGGTGGCGGAAGCCGCTCATGACGGCCAGGTGCGTGACGTTCACGCCCATCGACTGCAGTTCGTCGATGGTGAGCTCGAGCTTGTCGATCAGGGCTTCGCGCAGCACCAGATACTTGGGCCACACGGCCGACTGATCCTTCGTCACGAAGTCGCGGAGGCGGAAATGTTCGGAGACGAACATGTCCTGGTTGGCGGGCGTGACTTGGAGGAACCCCAGCGGGTTTTCGTACACGGTACTGCGCACAGTGCGCTTCTCGCCGGGCCAGTAGCCCATGCGGTAGAGCCCGACGCGACCGCGCACCTTGTCCTCGAACGGCACCATCGGCAGCACCTGCAGGCGGGCGATCCGCACCTGTGCGTCGGAAAGCGCGGGCACGGCCCGCATGTCGCCCAACGCCCGTTCCAGCTGCTCAGCCTCGGCTGGCGGCAGGAAACGAGCACGGAGTTTGCCGCTGTGTCCCAGCAGCGAGTCTTCCAGCATCCGCTCCGGCGCGGCGGCCGACGGCGCGGTGTCGCGTTCGCGCGGCGCTGCAGCGGCGCGCAGCGGCGGAGCGTGCGTCGCGACCACGGCGCTTGCGATCCATCCAAGCAGCAATGTCCGTCCCATCATCCCCCTGACTCCTGGTGTCTCGGTTGTTACCCGAGTGTCGGCAGTCAGCCTCAAGGCATAGGGGCGAGTTTGGTGCGCGTTCTGACCACCTGTACAGCGTGCTGCCGCATGTCAGGGAGAACTACGGATCCTGTTCAGGGAGTCGACCAGCAGACGCTGCTCGAGTAGCGTGGGCAGGCCGATCTCCACCCGCTGCGCCTCGGAGACGCGCGTGGTGTCGAGTGGCGCGAGGGTGCAGCGGCCGAGGATCGGGGTGATGCACGACACCACGGTGGCGAACCACTGTGGTTTGTGCTGCAGCACCTGCAACTGGTCCCAGGACAGGGCCATCACGCGCCAGTTGCGCCGGTCGGCGCTGTCGCGCACCACGGCCAGCCGCGACCAGCCGTAGGCGCGCTCCACCGTCCGCTCGCCGAGCGTGCGGGCGGCGTAGGCCACCGACGCGGCCTGCCGGAGTTCGGTGGCCGTCGTCACGCGGCCGCACCGTTCGAGCGCCACCACGCGATCCACCACACCGTTGAGGTACTGGCGCAGCGTGGGCGACATCGTGTCGGCTGACTGCCGCAGCGCCGTGGCCGTGGAGTCGGCGACGGCGGTGAGCTGCTGCAGTTCGTCGGCGGGACGCGGCCGGCGACAGGCCTGCTGCGCCTTGGTCGTGATGCAGGCCGCGAGCAGCCCGCTGCCAGCCAATAACAGACACAGACCACGCAACGCTCGCATCAGCGTGTCAGTAGATGTAGACCGGCGTCCCGACCGGGATCATCCGGTACAGCGTCTCGATGTCCTCGTTGCGCAGGCGCACGCAGCCGTGGCTGACACTGCGCCCGATGGTGTTCGGGGCATTGGTGCCATGCAGCGCGTATCCATCGCCGAGGTTGAGGCGGTGCGTGCCCAGCACCTCCTTGTAGCGGCGCGCGTTGTTGCCACCCGGCGGGATGATGATTCGACCGCCGGCCACCAGCTCCTTGCCATCGCTGGCGGTGAGTGTCTGCACGCTGCCGTCGCGATGGCGCTTGATCAATTCACTACCACGCGTCGTGATGACGCCGTCGGAGACGGGAATCACCTGGCCGCGCTGCATGCGCAGAATGCCCAGCCCGCGCTTGCCGGCCTGCTCCACGAAGTGCCAGTCGGGCGGGACCCAGGCGGGCGTGGTTTCCTTGCTCAGCACGGCGAGCTTGCCACGTGGCGTATCGAACTTGTACTTCTGGTTGCGGCCGGAGCCGAGCAGCGTGCGACCGCTGCCGCTGGCCACGCGGGTGGTGAAGATGTCGGCGCCCGCGTCCCGCACCCAGAGCCTGTTGTCGGCCAGGCTGACGATGATGATCGGCGTTTCCGCGGTCGGCTGCGCCACGGCGCGGGTGGCGGCGAGTGAATCGCTCAGCGCGGCCAACGTGGCGCGCGAGGCATTCACTTCCTGCCGCCGCTTGCCACCGGCCAGCGCCGCCGCATCACGCGCGTGTGCGGCGCGGTAGGTCTGCCAGCCCTCCCAGCCCGCGAAGCCGCTGCTGGCCAGCGCCGCCGTCAGCAGCACCCAGCCCAGTGCGCCGGAGAACCCACCACCGTCCTTCGCCATCAGAACAGCACCGCCTTCATGCCTTTCACCAAATTGGGACGAATTGCCGCGAAGTCGCGACGCGACAGCAGGATCATGCGCGGTCCGGGCGCAACTTCCACGCCACCGAGCAGGACGGCGGCCGCCTCGCCGGCCTCGATCACCGTGCCATCGCTGAGCGTGACGCGCTCCACGGTGGAATCGACCGGAGCGGCCACCACGGTCGTCCCGAGCGAGTCCACGGTGGGCGCGGTGGCCTGTACGGGTTTGACGGCGATGCTGGCGATGGTCTGCGTACCGCGCGCCGGTGTCGCACCGCTGAAGCGGACCGACATGGTTCGGAGCGTGATGCCATCGCGCATCAGCGCCACGGTGCCGCTGTCGACCGCGATCACCAGGTGCAGCTTTGGCTCGGCGCGGGCGGCCGCCCTCGCCTGCTCGAGCGCCAGCGTGGGCCGCGTCTCCGCCAGGGCACCAGTGAGCGAATCGAGCGCGCTGGCCAGCGTGGGCTGTTCGGCGCGCAACGTCGCCGCTTCCCGCTGCAAGGACTCACGCTCCGCGCGCAGGAACGGGATCGCGCCAAGACCGGCAGCGATCACCAGTCCGGCGACGACGTTCCACACGGTACTGCCGGCGCGAGTCCGGAGTCGGGCACTGGTCATGGAACGGAGATCGTCTCGACGTCGAGGATGGGCACGTTGGTAGGCGCGGAACGGCCGTTGCGCACCCGGGCGGTGATCTGGACCACGGTCAACGGGGTGATCGCCCGCGCCTCGGCCAGCAGGGATGGCGGCACCGCCAGGTAGAGCATGGCATTCTCCCCGGCCGGGCCACGGGCGAGCAGGTACGGCTCACCGTCGGCCAGGTCGCGCCGCAGGGCATCGGCACGCTGGAGGGCCAGGATCTCGACCTTCCAGCGCACCAGCTTCCCCTTCGAACCCGCCGGATCGGCGCGAAGGTCCGCCGCGCTCAGCGCGGTTCGCAACGCCGAGTCCACGGGCAGCAGGTCGGACTCACGGACCCAGCCTTCCATGCGCACCCGCACCCAGCCTCGCTCGCGGGCGAGTGGGATGACGGTGCCGGGCGCCACCACCGTGCCCATCACCGTGCCGTCGGGCGCGGCGCGGACCTCGGCCTTCGCGGCTGGACGGAGCGGAATCGTGGCCGGGCTGATGAACCGCGGTGCGGTGGTGGAGTCAGCCGTCTTCTGGGCATGCAGCACCCGCGCGCCGGGAAGAAACACCAGGCAGGCGAGCGTGTAGGCAGCGACGGAGTGGCGTGCATTCAATGGTAGTGCCCATCGGCGGGGGGTACATTCAGCGAGAGCCAGATCCACGAGATTACTACCCTGCCCCATCCTGCATCCATGCCTGCGCAAGCCACCCGTCCCGTTTGTCTCGTCGTGCTCGATGGCTGGGGGTACCGCGATGATGCCACCGCGAATGCCATCGCCCTCGCCGACACGCCGAACTGGGACCGGCTGATGGGCGCCCTGCCCCACACATTGCTGGAAGCCAGTGGGCGCCGCGTAGGACTGCCCGAGGGGCAGATGGGAAACAGTGAAGTGGGGCACATGAACCTCGGTGCCGGCCGCGTGGTGGAGCAGGACCTGGTACGCATCGGTGCGGCGATCGAGACCGGTACCTTCTTCCAGAATCCCGCGCTGGTCGCGGCCTGCCGCGACGCCGCCGCGCGTGGTGTGACGCTGCACCTGATCGGGTTGCTGGGGCACGGTGGTGTGCACGCGCTGGACCGGCACCTCTACGCGCTGCTGGATTTGGCCAATCGCGAGGGGGTCGGCACGGTCGCGGTGCACGGCATGCTGGACGGTCGTGACACGCCGCCGAATTCCGGTGTCGGCTTCCTCGCCGAGACGCAGGCCGAGATCGCGAAGTATCCGGGACGCGCCGTGCTGGCGACGCTTGGCGGGCGCTACTTCGGCATGGATCGCGATCATCGCTGGCCTCGCACGGAAAAGTGGTATCGCGCAATGCTGGATGGCGTCGGTGCGGCCACCACCGCGGCCGGTGTGCGCGACGCGCTGCAGGCGGCCTACGCAGCCGGCACCACCGACGAATTCATCGAGCCGTTCGTGCTGCAGGATGCCGCGGGGCGGCCGACACCCCGGCTGGCCGATGGCGACGTGGTGATCTGCTTCAACTTCCGCAGCGACCGGATGCGGCAGCTCTGCGATGCGCTGACGTCGCCGACGTTCAGCGGATTCGACGTCACTGGCCGGCCGCGCCTGTCCATCACCACGATGATGGAGTACGACCCGACGTTCACCTACCCGGTCGCCTTTCCGTCGGTGCAGCTCACCAACATGGTGGGCGAGGTGATCGCGAGCGCGGGCATGACGCAGCTGCGCACCGCCGAGACGGAGAAGTATCCGCACGTGACGTTCTTCTTCAACGGTGGGCGCGAGACGCCCTTTGCCGGCGAGGAACGTCGCATGGTGCCGAGCCCCAAGGTCGCCACCTACGACCTGCAGCCGGAGATGAGCGCCAGCGGCATCTGCGACGGGCTGGTGGCCGCGCTCGAGACGCGGCAGTACGACTTCATGCTGTGCAACTTCGCCAACTGCGACATGGTCGGGCACACCGGGTCGCTGCCGGCTGCCGTCGCGGCGGTGCAGGCGGTGGACGCCTGCATCGGTCGCATCCTGGTTGCGGCGGAGGTGGGGGGCGCGCGCGTCATCTTCACCGCCGACCATGGCAACGCCGACGTGATGGTGGACCCGGTCACCGGGGCCCCGCACACGGCACACACCACCAATCCCGTTCCCTTGATCATCGTCGATCCTGATGGCGCCGTCCCGCTGCGCGCGAGCGGTGCCCTGTGTGATGTCGGACCCACCGTGCTGGAGCTGCTGGGCCTGACCGTACCACCGGAGATGCCGGGCCGTTCGTTGCGCCTCGCACCGGTGACGGCATGAGCGCACGACAGCTGCTGACGGCCGCCGCACTCTCCTTCAGCACCACCGCACTCTCGGCACAGAACGTCGGCTCGATGCCGGAACAGAGCCCATTCCGCGACGTCGAGAAGCGGCAGGGTTTCGCGATCCTCGCCGGTCCGGTGTTCGGCGGCAAGGACGCTGCCGGCGCCGCGCCACGCGGCGGCATGGCGGTGGGGGTGCGCTACGACCTGCCACTGGGCGCGAGCCCGCTGTCGTTCACGGGCACGCTGATGCGGCAATCGTCGAAGCGTGACGTGTTGCAGCCCGGCCTGCCGTTGGCCAATCGCATCGGCGGCACGGTGTCCGAACCGCTGTGGATGCTGGATGCCGGGTTCACGCTGTTGCTGACCGGCAACCGCAGCTGGCATTCGTTCGTACCCGGCATCACGCTGGGCGCCGGCCTGGTGTCCGGTGCGGGCAGCGTCACCGACTCGTCGAACTTCAAGTTCGGTACGCGCTTCGCACCATCGGGCGGGTTGAACCTCAGGTATGCGCCGGCGCGTTCTCGCTGGACCGTGCGCGCCGACCTCACCAGCCGCCTGTACAGCGTGCCGTTTCCGCAGAGCTTCCGCGACTCGACACCCGGTATTCCGCGCATCGTGGGCGTGAACAGCAAGAACGACTGGGTGATGAACACCATGCTGACGCTTGGCCTGGTGCGCGAAATCGGGCGGCGATGACGGGACGCACCACGCTCACGCGCCGCGTGCAGTTCGCGGCGGCACACCGCTATCGTCGCCCGGGCTGGGACGAGGCGCAGAATGCGGCCACGTTCGGGCTCTGCGCACGACCGAACTTCCATGGCCACAGTTACGTGTGCGACGTGAGCGTGAGTGGGCCCGTGGCACCGAACACCGGCATGCTGGTGGACCTGTCGCTGCTGGACCGGGTGCTGCTGGAGGAGGTTCGCGAGCGCTTCGATCACCGCAACATCAATCTCGACGTGCCGGAGTTCGACGAAGCCGACGGCATGGTGCCAACCGGTGAGGAGCTGGCGCGCTTCATCGCCACCCGCGTGCAGGCGCGGCTGCCCGAGACGGTGCGCGTGACCCGCGTGATCGTCGCCGAGGACGCGACCCTCAGCGCGACGTTCGAGCCGGACTGATGTCGCACCCGCGACGGCGCAGTGGTGTGCTGCTGGCGGGCGGTGGAAGCACGCGATTCGGTGGAGTACCCAAGGGGCTGGCCGTACTGGGCGATCGGCGGCTGGCCGACTGGCCGCTGCAACTGCTCGACGCCACCTGCGACGAGGTACTGGTGGCAGCCAATGATCCCGCGGCCGAGACGTGGTTTCCGTCCCATCGCATCGTGCGCGACGCCGAGCCGGGACGCGGGGCACTCGGCGCGCTGGAGACCGCGTTGCGGAGTGCAGCGCATGACACGGTGCTGGTGTGCGCGTGGGACATGCCGTTCGTCACGCCCGCGATCGTGAACTCGCTGGCACAGCTCGTGGAGCATGGTGCGTCGTGCGGCGTGCCGATGCATGCCGATGGCGCGCTGGAGCCGCTCTGCGCCGCCTATCACCGGCGCTGCAGCGCAGTGGTGACGGAGCTGCTGGCAGCGGGTGAGCGCGCCGCACACGCGCTGATGACGGCGGCGGCAGGCACACCGTGGGTGGTGGCGCAGCACCTCGGCGCGCACGAAGCGCAGCGCAGCTTCAGCAACGTCAACACCGCCGAGGACCTACGCGATGCGACCCGATGGCTCGACGAACTGACTTCACCTCTACCCCGCGAGAGCTGCCTGTGAGCGAACGGCAAGTGTGGCTGCGACTGATCGGTGCCGTGTTCATGACAGGGTGCGCCACGGCCACGCCGGTGGCCGCACCACCGACACTGGTGGTCGTGCCGACGCCCGCAGCGCCGGCCGCACCAGCTCGCGCGGCCGTGGTGCGCGCGATGCAGGCGCTGGTGGATTCGGTGGTGGCGCTGCCGCAGTTCTCGACCATGCACTGGGGTGTGCTGGTGGTGGCGCCAGAGCGCGGTGACACACTGGCGGCGACAGACGCCGATCGGCTGCTCATGCCGGCATCCAACATGAAGCTGGTGACGGCCGCAGTCGGGCTGTCGCAGCTCGGTGCGGACTATCGCTGGACGACGACGTTCACGCGCACCGGCCCGGTGGTGAATGGCGTGCTGCGTGGCGACATCGTGATCGAGGGACGCGGTGATCCGACGATCTCGGTGGCGATGGGCGGTTCCGATCCGCTGGTGGCGTTCGCGCCGCTGGTGGAGGCATTGACCGCGGCCGGTGTGACGCGCGTGGCGGGCACGGTGCGCGCCAGCGAGACGCGCGCGTTCCCGGGGAGCCCGAACGGCTTCGGCTGGGATTGGGACGATCTCGACGCCGCCTACGGCGCCGGTGTGGCGGAGCTGATGTTCAACGAGGCCTTCACCGACGTGCACGTCACGGGGTGTGCGCGCCGCAGGCGCAGCGCCTGTGTGATGACGACGCCGCTGCGCACGTCGCCGATTGTGCACTCCACCGTCACCGTCCGCGCCGCCGGTTCCGGACCGCCCGAGATTCGCTGGTGGCGCGACTCGGCCACCGTGCCCGGCATCACCGTGCAGGGTTCGATCGCCGCCGGCGACTCGATGACGTTCAGCGCCGCGCATCCCGATAATCGTGAGAGCTACGCCGCTGCGGTGCGTGAAGCGTTGGCCCGGGCGGGGATCCGTGTGCGCGGTGCGCGCGTGACGGCCACTGGCAGCGACACGCTCACTGTCCTGCAGTCGCCGCCGCTGCGCGAGGTCCTGCCCGCGATGCAGAAGCCATCGCAGAACCAGATCGCCGAGGTGTTGTTCCGCACGCTGGGCTTGGAGCAGACCGGCGTCGGCCTGCCTGACAGCGGCCGCGTGGTGGTGGAGCGACAGCTCGCCGCGTGGGGCGTGCGCGACGACGGGCGGGCGATCCGCGACGGCAGCGGCCTGTCGCGGCACGACTACCTCTCGCCGCGCACGATCGTCACCGTACTGGATGTCATGCGACGCGCACCGACCTTCGCGACGTATCACGATGCGCTGCCGGTGGCCGGCGTGGATGGTACGCTGAAGAATCGCATGCGGCGCTTTGCGCAGGGCCGCGTCCACGCCAAGACCGGCACCATCGACAAGGCGCGGGCGCTCTCGGGATACGTCACCACCGCCGACGGCGAACTGCTGTTGTTCTCCATCATCGCCAACAACTACACCGTGCCGACCCGTGAAGTGGACCGCGCTGCGGAACTGATCGTGGAGCAGCTGGTCACCATGCGACGGAGGACCCCGTGAACGCACGACTGCCAGTGGAAGACGCCATCGCGCGCATTCTCGCCGCCGTGCCACGGCTGGACGACGAGGCGGTGCCGCTGCGGGCTGCGGTCGGTCGCGTGCTGCGCGAGTCGATCACGGCGCAATACAGTCATCCGGCCTGGCGCAACAGCGCGATGGATGGCTACGCCGTGCATGGCGACGACGTCCGCAGCGCGACCAACGCGTTGCCGGTGACGCTGCCGGTCGCCGGCACCATCGCTGCCGGTGACCAGCCACCCGCGGCAGTGGCGCGTGGTTCGGCGTGGCGCATCATGACCGGTGCGCCGGTGCCCGATGGCATCGACACCGTGATCCGCGTGGAGGACACCGATGCCGCCGTCACCACCGTGCAGGTGCGCGACGCTCGCGACGTGCAGCGCAACATCCGTCCACGCGGCGAGGATTTCCTGCAGGGCGCGGAAGTGCTTCAGGCAGGCATGGTGCTGCGACCGCCGCACGTCGGGCTGGCGGCAGCCAACGGCTGCAGTGCGCTGCGCGTGGCGCGCCGGCCGCGCGTAGCCATCCTGACGTCGGGCAACGAACTGGTGGATGTGGACGCGTTCAGCGACGTGCTGTCCGGTCGGCGCATCGTCAACACCAACGGCTACACGCTGTTCGCCGCCGTCATCGAGGCAGGTGGCGAGGTGGTGGACCTCGGGATCGCGCCGGACGATCCAGCGGCGATCGCCGATCGCATCACCGGCGCACCACCCTTCGATGCACTGATCACCTGCGGTGGGATCAGTGTCGGGGCCTTCGACTACACGCGCGACGTCGTGCAGCGACTCGGCGCCACGCTCGACTTCTGGCGCGTGCGCATGCGGCCGGGTGGTCCGTTCGGGTTCGGGATGCTGGACGCGCGTCCCTGGTTCGGGCTGCCGGGCAATCCGGTGTCGGCGATGGTGACGTTCGAGATTTTCGTACGGCCCGCGTTACGTGCGATGGCCGACCAGCCCGACCGCTTCCGCGAGACGATCGACGTCACGCTGGCGGAGCCGGTCACCACGACGGGCGGACTGACGCATTTCCTGCGGGCGGTGGTGACGACGGATCGTTCGGCACAGCTGACGGGGCCGCAAGGGTCCGGCCTGCTGACCTCGATGGTGGCGGCGAATGCCTTGCTGATCGTGCCGCACGATGTGCCGTATCTTGCGGCCGGTGCTTCCGCGCGCGCGCTGCTGCTCCAGCCCCGATTCCCACAGCCAGACGTTCCGTGGACCTTCTGACGCCCGACGCACTCGAAGCCGACCTGCGTGGCCGTTTCCTCACCGTCGAGTCACCGGTCACGATCGCGGTGGACGAGGTGGTGCAGATCATTCATCCGTCGAACTCCGACGACCTGATCTCGGAGCAGGATTTCGCCGTCGATGATCGCCTGCCGTACTGGGCGGATCTGTGGCCGGCGTCGGTTGTGCTGGCGCGCTTCCTCCGCGGCCTGCGCGGTGAGCAACGCACGCTGCTGGAACTGGGCTGCGGCAGCGGCGTGGTGGCCGTGGCGGCCGCACGCGCAGGCTTCGATGTGACCGCCACCGACTACTACGCCGACTCACCACTCTTCGCGCGCGCCAATGCCTGGCGGAATGCGCAGGTGGACATCGCCGCCGTCTGCGCCGACTGGAACAGCTGGCCGTCGGACCTGCGCGGCTTCGACCTGATCGTGGCCTCCGACGTGTTGTACGAACAGCGCAACGCCCCACTCATCGCGCGCGTGATGGCGCAGTCACTCGGTCCGCACGGCGAAGGATGGATCGCCGATCCGGGTCGCGTGGGATCGGCAGGCTTCCCGGACTGGTGCATCAGTCACGCGCTCAACTGCGAGACGGTGGCCAAGGTGCCGATCGAAGCCGGCGCGCACGTGCATACCATCTCGCTGTACCGGATCACGCGATAGGTCCTCCTACTCACCGCTCTTCGCAGGACGAACAGCAGACGGGTTATCGCAGAACCGAACAGCCGCATCGCCCGCGCCGACCAATGAATCCCGCCCTTCTGTGGCGGTGCAGTTCTGCGGCTGTTCCGTTCTGCGATCCGCTGTCAGCTTTTCTTGCGATCCGGCGCCAGCTGGCCCGCGACGACCTCGGAGATGTCCTGCACGGTGACGCTGCTGCCGATCGCGGCGATACCATCGGTCATCATCGTCATGCAGAACGGACAGGCCACGGCGATCGTCTCGGCGCCGGTGGCCACCAGCTCCTCGGTGCGCTCGATGTTGATGCGCTTGCCCACCTTCTCGTCCACGAACATGCGGCCGCCGCCGGCGCCGCAGCACAGACCACGATCCTTGGTGCGCGCCGGCTCCACCAGGTTCAGCACCGGCAGCGCGCGCTTGAGTGTAGTGCGTGGCGAGTCGTAGACATCGTTGTACCGGCCCAGGTAGCACGAGTCGTGGTACGTCATCGTGAGGCGCTGGCCGTGCTCCGTGTTCAGCGGCACCAGGTTCGCCTCCAGCAGCCGCTCGATGTACGTGCTGTGGTGGATCACCTCGTAGTTGCCGCCCAGCTGCGGGAACTCGTTTCCCATCTGGTGAAAGCAGTGCGGACAGAAGGTGACGATGGTCTTCACCTCGTAGCGATCCAGCGTCTCGATCGTGCCCTTGGCCAGCATCTGGTACAGGTATTCGTTGCCGAGGCGACGCGCCGGATCGCCATGACAGGTTTCCTCCTGGCCGAGGATTGCGAAGTCGATCTTCGCCGCCTGCAGGATGCGTGCGAAGGCGACGGTGATCTTCTTGGCACGATCATCGAAGCTGCCCATGCAGCCCACCCAGAACAGGATGTCGGGGCGCTTCCCTTCCGCGAACGCTTCGGCATACGTCGGGATGTGCATCCCTTCGCTCCACTGCGCGCGATCGGCGGGGCTGAAGGCCCACGGCGACGCGTTCGTCTCCAGCGATTCGAACGTCGGCTGCACTTCCTCGGGGAAGCGGCCCTCGTTCAGCACGAGGCCGCGGCGTAACTCGTTGATGATGTCCAGCTGGTCGATGCTGACCGGACATTCCGTGACGCAGGCGCGGCAGCTGGTGCAGGCCCAGAGCTCGTCTTCGGTGATGTAGTTGTCGAGCAGCACGTTCGAGAGCGCCGCGGTGCCGCCATCCACGGACAGCATGATCGCGGCGCTGCCCGGCACGTCCAGCTCGCCCACCAGCAGCGGCGCCTTCTCCATCAGCCGCTTGCGCGTGTCCACCACGATCTTGCGCGGGCTGAGCGGCTTGCCGGTGATGTTGGCCGGGCAGGCCGCCGTGCAGCGCCCGCACTCGGTGCAGCTGTAGCCGTCGAGCAGGTTCTTCCACGTCAGGTGATCGACGTCGCTGGCGCCGAACTGCTCCACCTCGGCCTCCAGGTCCATCGCCCGCATCACGCCCACCTGCCCCGGCCCACTGGTGTTGCTGAACCAGACGTTGATCAGCGAGCTGACCACGTGCAGGTGCTTCGAATACGGCAGGAAATTGAGGAAGCCGAGCACCAGCAGCGCGTGTGACCACCAGCTGATGGTGAAGGCGGTGTGCGTACCCGACAGGTTCATCATCGTGCTGCCGAGGCCAGTCGAGACTGGGCGGAACCACCCGTAGTCATTGGCGCGCACGGCCGGATTGGAGGCGTATTCGAACGCGCCGGTGGTGTACAGCGTCAACATCAGCGCGCCGATCACGCACAGGATGATGATCGCTTCGGTGTTATGAATCTCCTTGCCCTGCAGCCGCTTCGGCGGTGCGGCGATGCGGCGCCAGAGCAGCCAGCTGACGGCGGCCAGCACCACCAGCGCGAACAGCTCCTGGCTGAGCATGAACAGCTGCCAGAGCGGGCGCGGGAGGATGTTGGCGTAACTGAACCCGGGCCAGACCCCATGCAGCAGGATCTCCGCGGTGCCGGCGGTGAGCACCAGGAATCCCCAGAACACCGAGGCGTGTGAAAGGCCGGCGCCCCACTCACGCAGGATCTTCGTCTGCGCGAAGCCGATCGTGATCAGGTTCCAGGTTCGCGTGCCGGGCCGGTCGAGGCGATTCTCGTGCGTGCCGACCTTCAGGTAGCTCACCAGCCGCTGGATGTTGTAGCTGAAAAAACCCAGCGCCGCCACGAGGACGAGCAGGAACGCGATATTCTGTCCGGACATGGAGAATCCAGTTCGGTGAAACGAAGGAGGAGCCGCGCCTGCCTGCGCGCCGGCCGATGCCGCAAAACCTACCGGGCGGACGTGGTCGTAGCGACCGCGCCCGCCCGGCAATGCCTCCTGCGACGGTGCGCTAGTGCTGCGCCTTCGCCGCCGTCACCGCCGCGGTCAGCGCCGGCATGATCTCGAACACGTCGCCCACGATGCCGTAATCGGCGACCTTGAAGATCGGCGCATCCTTGTCCTTGTTGATCGCCACGATGGTCTTCGAGTTGCGCATGCCGGCAATGTGCTGGATGGCACCGCTGATACCAACCGCGACGTACAGGTCGGGGCTCACCTGCCGTCCCGTCTGGCCGATCTGGTCGCTGTGCGGGCGCCAGCCATCGTCGGTGACGGCGCGCGTGGCACCCACCGCCGCATTCCCGAACGCCGCCGCCAGGTCTTCGCAGAGCGAGAAGTTCTCGGCCGCCTTCAGTCCGCGTCCGCCACTCACGATCACCGGTGCCTCGGCGAGGTCGAGCTTCGCACCACCACCCAGCGTCACGCCGGTGACCTTCACGCGGCCGCTGGCCGGATCCATCGCCGGGGCGACAGCCTGCACCGCGCCCGCCTTCGCCGTCGCGCCGACCGTCACCGCACCCGGACGGACGCTGACCAGCGCTGGCGTCGCCGACAGCACCATCGTCGCGATCACCTTGTTCGTGTTCATCGGGTGACGCACCACGATGTCGTTGCCCTCGGCGGTGACCGCCATCACGTCGGCGGCCACACCCACACGCAGCTTCGCACCCACGCGCGGTGCCAGGTCCTGCCCCATCGCGCTGGCGCCGAAGAGCGCCGCGCGGTACGCACCGCCGGTGACCTGCGCCGTCACCGTGGCCGCCGCGGCTTCGGCGTTGTACGTCGCGAAGCCGTCATGCTCCACCACCAGCACGCTGTCGGCACCCACCGCGCCGAGCTTCGCCGCCACGCTGCCGATACCTGCGGCGCCGAACACCATCGCATGCACTTCACCACCGAGTCCGTCGGCGAGCGCGCGCGCCGCCGTCACCACTTCCAGCGCCACCTTGCGCACGTCACCGCCGCGCGTCTCCGCCACTACCAGGATGTTGTTCGCCATGGTCAGAGCACCTTCGCTTCGGTCTGGAGGAGTCGGATCAGTTCAGGAACGGCAGCCGCTCCTTCACCCACGATGCGTCCCGCCGAGCGCTCCGGCGGCAGTTCCATCTTGCGCACGCTGACCGAGATCGCGCCGAGCTGCGCCGGCTTGCTCTCGAGCGGCTTCTTCTTCGCGGCCATGATGCCCTTGAGGCTCGGATAGCGCGCCTGCGTCACCAGACCCTGGTCGATGGTGCAGAGGGCCGGCAGCGGGAACGACAGCGTCTCGACGCCGCCTTCCACCTGACGCTCGGCGGTGCCGGCATTCCCGGTCACGTCGAGCTTCGAGACGGCCGTCACGCACGGCAGGTCGAGCAGCTCGGCGACCATCGCGCCCGTCACGCCGGCCGCGCTGTCCACCGCGATGCGGCCGAACAGGATCAGGTCATAGCCGCCACCCTTCAGTTCCGCCGCCAGCGCTTCGGCGATCGCGAAGCCATCGAACGGGATCGCATCGGCCTGCAGGTGCACGCCCTTGTCGGCCCCCATCGCCAGCGCCTTGCGGATCGTCTCCTGCGCGGCGGTGGGACCGAGAGAAATGACGGTGACTTCGCCACCGCCATGTTTTTCGTTGAGTTGCAGCGCCGCCTCGACCGCCCACTCGTCGAAGTCGCTCATGTCGTACTTGATGCCGGCGTCGGACACCGAGGCGCCGTCGGCGCCGATCTGAAACCGCGCGCCCATGTCGGCAACGCGCTTGATGCACACGGCGATCTTCACCGCTGGCACTCCCAATGGGTGTGAAAGAACGTAGGAACGGCAATCGGCGAAAATTAGCCGGGCGGGCCCGGTCGTGCAGGACGCGCCGAGGGTCTGGATGCCATTATTCCCGCATGCCGAACCGACCGCTCGCCCTCGTCACCGGTGCCTCCTCCGGCATCGGCACTGTCTTCGCCCGCCGACTGGCCGCACGAGGCTACGACCTGCTGCTGGTGGCCCGCGACGGCGAACGGCTGGCGGCCCTGTCGGCTGAACTCGCGACCTCCGGTGCCAGTGCCACCGCCGTGGTGGCCGACCTGGCCACCGAGGCTGGCCTGGAGGCCGCCACGCGGGCCATTGCGGATGCGGGCCGTCTGGACTTGCTGGTCAACAATGCCGGGTTCGGCACCACCGGCAACTTCCGTGACGCACCACTGGCGCAGCAGGATGGCATGCTCCAGCTGCACGTGGTGGCGGTGAACCGGCTGACCCACGCCGCGCTGCAACTGATGGCCCCTCGCCGCAGCGGCGGGATCATCACCGTCTCGAGCGTCGCCAGCTTCGCCAACAGCAGCGGCAACGTGAACTACTGCGCGACGAAGGCGTACCAGCGGAGCTTCAGCGAGGGGCTCGCCATCGAGTGCGCGCCACTCGGCATCCGCGTGCAGGCACTCTGTCCCGGTTTCACGCGCACCGAGTTCCACGCGCGCATGCACTTCGACCAGCGCGGTCGCGCGCCGGAGTGGATGTGGATGGATGCCGACGCGGTGGTGGAGACGTCGCTGACGCAGTTCGAGGCGAACGGGCCGGTGGTGTGCATCCCCGGCGTCCAGTACAAGGGCATCGTGTTCCTGGCCCGGCACTTGCCGCTGTGGGTGAAGCGCCTGCTCACCCAGCGCGTCTATCGGCGCGACTGACCAGCAACCGTCAGCTCAGCGCTTCGCCTCGACGCCCATCTCGGCCACTTCGCGGTACGCACCCACGATCACAGGCGCCGCGGTGACGTAGGTGGCAGTCACGGTGCGGATGATGTCGGTCACGTCGTCGCTGGCGCCGTCGCGGCAGTACACCTCGATCACCATGTCGAAACGATCGGTGCGCGCGTCGCCATCCTTGAGGAACAGCGCGCTGGCGGCAACGCCCGGATGCTGCAACGCAGTGCGGATCGCCGCACGCGCCTTCTCCCGCTGTCCCATGCGCGTCATCAGGAACGCCACCACCTTGGCCTCGCTGCGCGCGCCGCTGGTGAGGTCCACGTTGGTGGATTCGGAGAGGCGGAACCCGCCCGCCTGCAGCACGCCGATCGGGCCCAGGCCGCCACTGCCGCGCACCCCATGCGGGAAGGCGCGCTCGAACCGGCTTTCGTCCCACAGGTTGCGCGAGACGTAATCGAAGGCCGACTCGCTGGATCGCTCCACGTTCTCGTTCAGCACCACGCGCTCGATGCCGCGCGACAGGAAACTCGACGCGAACGGCTCCCAGGCCTGCAGGAACTCATCCTGCGGCAGCGCGGTGGTGAAGCAGACGAACTGTACGAGCGAAGCCATCCGGAACTCCTGAGGGACTGACATGTGGTGCAAAAAAGCACGGAGCGCCGCTGAGCCAGCGGACGCTCCGGTGTGGTGCGGCCCGCGCGCGTCGCCAGCAACGCACCGTGCAGGGCCTGTGCCACAATCTACTCGAATTCCGTCGCCGCCGGACGCAGCCGAGTCCGGCAGCGCCCGCGCCGACCGTCACGTCACTTGAACGCCTGCAGCCCCGTGATCGCGTTGCCGATGATCAGGGAGTGCACATCGTGCGTGCCCTCGTAGGTGTACACGCTCTCCAGGTTCGCCATGTGCCGCATGCTGTGATACTCGGCCAGAATGCCGTTGCCGCCCAGCAGGCGGCGGGCCTCACGGGCGATGTCGGTGGCGACGTTGACGTTGTTGCGCTTCGCCACCGACACCTGGTTGGAGTTGAAGGTCCCGAGGTCCTTCATGCGACCGAGGTGCAGCGAGAGGAGCTGTCCCTTGATGATCTCCGTGATCATGTCGGCCAGGCGCACCTGCTGGATCTGGAAGGCGCCGATCGGCTTGTCGAACATGATGCGCGTCTTCGAGTAGCTGAGGGCCTCCTCGTAACAGGCCATCGCGGCACCGATCGCGCCCCACGAAATACCGTACCGCGCCTGCGTCAGGCAGCTGAGCGGACCGCGCAGCCCCTGCACCTCGGGCAGCATCGCGTCGGCCGGCACCTGCACGTCCACCAGCACCAGCTCACTGGTGTCGCTGGCGCGCAATGACAGCTTGCCCTTCTGGTCCTTGGCGGTGAAGCCGGGGGTGTTGGTCGGCACGATGAAGCCGCGCACCGACTTGCCCGTCTCGTCCCCGTCGGCCGTCTTGGCCCAGATGATCGACACCTGCGCCTGTGACCCGTTGGTGATCCACATCTTGGCGCCGTTGATGATCCAGGAGCCATCGGCCTGCTGCCGCGCGCGGGTGGTCATGCCGCCCGGATTCGAGCCGGCATCGGGCTCGGTGAGCCCGAAGCAGCCGATGACTTCACCGCGCGCCATCTTCGGCAGGTACTCACGCTTCTGCGCCTCGCTGCCGAACGCGAAGATGGGGTACATGACCAGCGCGCCCTGCACGCTGGCGAAGCTGCGGATGCCGCTGTCGCCGCGCTCCAGCTCCTGCATGATGAGGCCGTAGGCGACGCTGCTCAGCCCTGCACAGCCGTACTCCTCGGGCAGGTTGGCGCCGAACATCCCCAGTTCGGCCATCTCCGGAATCAGCTCCTTCGGGAACCGGCCCTGCACGTAGCAGTCACCGATGATGGGCAGGATCTTCTCGTCCACGAACCGGCGCACCGAGTCGCGAATCGCACGCTCTTCCTCGGTCAGGGCGGCGTCGATGTTGAACAGGTCATCTTCGCGCGGCGTCAGGTGGCCCGACGGCAGCAGCGAAGTTTCGGAGTCGATATGAATGGCCATGGTACGGTCTCCCACAGGGAGGGTCGGCTGGGGGCATCCGGAACGGCGCCACCCGAGACGTTAACGGTAACCGGCCCGGGCGTCTGGACGCACCGGGCCGGCCATCGTTTGCTGCCGATCAACGGTCGATCAGTGCCCTGCGGTGCCCGCCGGCGCCGCCGCGGCCTTCCCACCCGAGGCGAGGAAGTCCACTGCCAGGCCGGCCATGACCCGCACCCCGTTGGGCAGCGCGGCCTCGTCGGCGAAGAAGTACGGCGAATGGTTGGCGGCGACCTTGGCCGGATCCTTGTCTTTCGGGGTCACGCCCAGCATCACGAACACCCCCGGCACCTTCTCCTGGAAGTACGAGAAGTCCTCGGCCCCGGTCACCAGCGGCCGCAGCATCGCGCCGGCACTGCCGGCCGCCCAGCGCATGGTGGGCAACATCTGGGTGGTGAGCGCGGTGTCGTTGACCGTCACTGGATAGCCGCTGTCCACCACGAACGCCGCCGTGGCACCACTCGAGAGCGCGATCTGCTCCGCGGTGCGCTTCATGTTGGCGAAGATGGTGGTGCGCTGCGCCGCATCGAAGGTGCGGATGGTGCCGATCATCACCACGCTGTCAGGGATGATGTTGCTGCGGATGCCACCGTTGATCGCGCCCACGGTGACGATCGCCGGCACCGCCGTGATGTCGATCTGGCGGCTGATGATGGTCTGCAGTCCCATCACGATCTGCGACCCGACCACGATCGGGTCCACGCCGGCCCACGGCGCTGCGCCATGGGTCTGGCGGCCGCGCACGGTGAGCGTGAACGAGTTCGATGCCGCCAGCAGCGGTCCAGTGCGATAACCGACCGAGCCGAGTGGTCCGGGAAACACGTGCAGTCCGAACACCGCGTCCACCTTGGGATTGTCCAGCGCCCCATCACGGATCATCGGTGCCGCACCGCCCTCACCATTCGGCGCGCCTTCCTCGGCCGGCTGGAAGAGAAACTTCACGGTCCCCGGCAACGTGGCCTTCATCCCGGCCAGCACTTCCGCCGCGCCCATCAGCACCGCGACGTGATTGTCGTGTCCGCAGGCGTGCATCACGCCCACCGGCTGCCCGCGATAGGTCGCGCGCACCTTCGAGCGGAACGGCAGGTCCACCAGCTCTTCCACTGGCAAAGCATCCATGTCGGCGCGCAACGCCACCACCGGCCCCGGCCTGCCGCCGCGCAGCACGCCCACCACGCCGTGCCCACCCACCCCGGTGCGCACCTCCATGCCCAGCGCCTTCAGGTGCGCGGCCACCAGCGCCGAGGTGCGCACCTCGTCACCGGAGAGTTCGGGATGTTCGTGAATGTCGCGCCGCCACGCGATCACCTTCGGCATCACGGCGGTGGTGCGTCGCGCGATGTCGTCGCGCAGTGCGGTGGTATTGGCGCTGCGCTGGCCTTGCACCGCCGGCGCCAGCACACCGGCCATCACCGCGCCGGCGAGGAAAACTCGTGTGCAGATCCGCATGGGGAGGTGTCGGTGAAGAGTGCGTCGGATGTTTCACTGAATCATGCCGCGTCCACGTGCATTCGCAACGGCCGATCACGGGCAGCGTCTCAGCGCGCGATCATGCGCGTGGCCGCCGGTTCGATGCCGACGGCGCGGCACTTGGCGCGGAAGCCGGGGCCGTGATCCACGGCGCGGCCTGTCTCGTCCTGCCACTGGTGCACCATCTCGTGCAGCAGCGTGTGGATCGCCTCGGGCCACCCGTCGCGACGGATGTGGCGCCGCGAGAGCACGATCTCGCCCAGGCCGCCGTTGTGGGCGCGTGGCGTGTAGTGACCGAGGCGACGGGCGAGGCGACGCGAGACCTGGACCTCGAGGTGCGCCAGCGCCCCACCGAAGTGCTCGAGGTTGAGCTGTGCGTGCAACGTGGTGAGTCGCGCGGCCATCGGGGCATCGTCAGGGTGCTGTGCCGCCGGACGACGGGTCGCGGCACGGATCGGCACCGGGTACTCCACGATCACCGCACGCGCCTCGGCACGCTTGGCGCGATTGCGCGAGGTGGCGAACGTCGCGATCGCCGCCTGCACTTCCGTCGGGGCGCTGACGAAGCCCTCATGCACCCGCAATACGCCGCCGGACAGGCTCACCATCGTGCGACGGTTGCGTGTCAACACCACGCGATCCACACCGCGCAGCCCGTACGCGCGCAGCACGGCCAGGTAGTGCGCCGGGTCGGCGCTCGCGGCGCGCAGGGGCGTGGTCGATTCACTCTCGCAGCGCTCGACCGACGGACGCGCCGCCGGCGCGGGTTGCTGACGCGGCGCAGCGGGGCGGCACGTCTCGGTCGGCGGCAACGCACGCGCCGGCGGCGCCACCTCGAACAGGCCGAGTTGCACCGGGTCGCGCGAGAATCGGCGCGTCAGCCACGAGATCACCGCGCGAAGACCTTCACCGGTCCAGGGCCGAACCGCCGCGCTGCCGGTTCCCAGATCCAGGTCACGATGTGGATCTCATCGTCGGTGATGTCGATGCAGTTCACGCTCGACGGTCGCCCGCCGCGCGAGCGACTGCTGACCGTGCCGGCGGTCGAGATCACGGTGCCCTTCCTGGTGTGCTCCACGTAGTGGATCGCCTCCTGGTGATCGTGACCGCACAACACCAGGTCCACGCCCATCTCGGCGAACGCCCCGAGCACCTTCTTGGTGTGCTTCAATCCGTGGCGCTGACTCAGCTCGCCGCGCACCGGATTGTGGTGCATCACCACCACGCGTGCCGATCCCTCGGGCGTGGCGTCGAGGCGCGTGCGCAGCTCCTCCAGCTGCGAGCGGGTGACATCACCGATCACGCTCAGGTCGCGCATGTTCCAGGTCAAGGTGCGCCGCGTGATGCCGTGGCTGGTGTTGAGGCCCACCAGGCGCGCGCCAGCCACGTCCAGCACCGGCTCGATCTCGGCATTGATGAACTGCCGAAAGTCGGCGTACAGCGCGTCGCTGTCGCCAAGACCCATCGGCGCGTTCCACCAGGCCACGTCGTGGTTCCCCGGCACCACGATCGTTTCACTGACGCGGCCTGCGTCGCGCAGGAATGCCGCGGCGCGCTGGAACTCACCGGCCCGCGCACGCTGGCTGACGTCTCCGCTGACCGCCACGACATCGAACTGCTCATCCTGGATGAGCGCCTCGATGGCGTCGATCTGCAGCGGCACGGCCGGCCGGCCGAAGTGCAGGTCGGAGACGTGCAGGATGCGGGTCACGCGGTGCTGCCTCTCAGAGCCGGGCGATGATGGCGTCGGCGAACTGCTGGGTGGTGGCCGACCCGCCGAGATCGCGCGTCAGCATCTCCCGGGCATCGATCACGTCGTGCAGCGCGGTGCGGATGCGCTCCGCACGCACCGTGTCGCCAAGATGATCCAGCATCAGGCAGGCCGCGAGGATCAGCGCGCCCGGATTGGCCACACCCTTGCCCGCGATGTCGGGGGCCGTGCCGTGCACGGCCTCGAAGATCGCGGCCGTCGGTCCGATGTTGGCGCCCGGCGCGAGGCCGAGTCCGCCCACCAGGCCCGACACCAGGTCGGAGAGAATGTCGCCGAACAGGTTGGTGGTCACGATCACGTCGAAGTTCTCGGGCTTCAGCACCAGCTGCATCGCCATCGCATCGATGATCCGATCCTCGAACTGCACGCGCCCCGCATACTCCTTGGCGATCTCGCGACCGACCTCGAGGAACAGCCCCTGCGTGTACTTCAGGATGTTCGCCTTGTGCACCAGCGTGACCTTCTTGCGGCCATGCTTCACGGCGTACTCGAACGCGTAGCGGATGGCGCGATCGGAGCCGTAGCGGGTGATCAGCGCCACGCTCTCGGCGGCCGCCTTCGGATCGTCACCGATGCGGATGTAGTGCTCGGCACCGTAGTACAGTCCTTCGAGATTCTCGCGGATGATGACGATGTCCACCTTCTCGAACCGTCCGCCATGCAGGATCACGTGCGCCGGTCGCACGTTGGCGTAGAGGTCGAAGGTCTTGCGCAACGCCACGTTCACGGAGCGGTACCCTTCGCCCACCGGAGTCTCCAGTGGTCCCTTCAGCGCGACGCGATTCTTCTTGATCGAATCCAGCGTCGCTTCGGGGATCGGGTCGTTGTAGCGGGCGGCCGCGGAGGCACCGGCCATCTGGCGGTCCCAGACCAGATCGGCGCCGACGGCCTCGAGCACGCGAATCGTGGCTTCGGTGATGTCGGGGCCGATGCCGTCGCCGGGGATGAGCGTGACTGTGGTGGACATGTGTGCAGGAAGCGCGGAAGGATGAAGGGCGCGGAGCGCCGCAGATACAGCAGATATATAGGAGCGAACAGCGGCCCGTTCAGGGCGCGATCACGAGGTCGGCGAACTTCAGCGCCACACCGCGCAGCGCCGCCGCCTCATCGGCCGCCGGCGGGCCGATCACATCCGGGAAGGTGAGCACGGTGGCCATCCGCGCATCGATGAAGGCCAGCCGCAGCGTGGCCTGCCGGCTGCCGCTGGCAGTGGCGATCACGCGGGCCTCGAGCGGCAGCATCACGATCCGCGCCTCCGGCACCATCGCCACCAGGTTGCGCAGCTGCGAGGCGAGCAGGTCGCGCAGGTCGCGGTCGTTCGGGCGACGGCTGGGCACCAGCCCAGCGGTGGAGAGGGAGCGCGGGTCGGTGCGATTCATCACTTCGCGCTGCGCCACCCGCGAGGTGTTGGGGGGCAGCGACCAGGTGCCGTCCAGCCCACGTTCGCGCAGCGCCAGCGTGAGCGCCGAATCCAGCTGCGCGGCACGCGGGCGACCGGTGGCACTGGCGGCCGAGATCCAGCCGGAGTCGCCCACGGCGTAGCGTTGCAGCGGGAAGACCATCACCATGCGCGACGCGAACTCACCGAAGATCGCGGGCACGGCGGGTGGCACCGCAACCGGCGCGGTGGCACCAACGGCGCCGGGTGCCGTGTCGCGGACGGCGGGCAGCACCGTGGGCGCCGGTGTCGGTCCGGCCCCCGCACCGGTACAGGCGGTCAGCAGGCAGAGGGCAACCGGCAGCAGCAGCGTGCCGCGGCGTCGCGGGAGGTCGGGATGCAGGTGCATCGTCGCAAGATAGTGCGGTTCCGGCGGAGGGAATCTCCGCATCCCCTCCATCCGTTGCGTGGTGCGCCTTGCCCGATCAGGTGACCGGCTGGTAGCGTCACCGCCTTCAGGAACCACTGCAGGCTGAAACTGCTGCGCACGTCGCCACCCGTGTCCCGTCAAATGCGCTCTGCTCGCACTGTCATTGTCTGGGGTCTGATTGCCGCGATCGGTGCCGGGGCACTGGGCCGCGTGGCCCTGTCGCGCGGGGAGAGCATCAACGCCGCCTGGCTGCTGACGGCGGCCATCTGCACCTACCTGGTGGGCTATCGCTTTTACGCGCGCTTCATCGCCACGAAGATCTTCGCCCTGGATGCGGACCGCGCCACGCCGGCGCTGCGCAAGTCCGACGGACACGATTACGTCCCCACCAACAAGTGGGTGGTCTTCGGGCACCATTTCGCCGCCATCGCCGGCCCCGGGCCGCTGGTCGGACCGACACTGGCGGCGCAGTTCGGCTACCTCCCTGGTGCCCTCTGGATCGTGATCGGCGTGGTGCTGGGCGGCGCCGTCCAGGACTTCGTGATCCTCTGTTCCTCGGTGCGGCGCGACGGGCGGTCGCTGGGCCAGATGGCGAAGGACGAAATCGGACCGGTGGCCGGCATCACCGCGCTGGTGGCGGTGCTGGGCATCATGATCGTGCTGATCTCGGTGCTGGCGCTGGTGGTGGTGAATGCACTCAAGTCGAGTCCGTGGGGCACCGTCACGATCAGCCTCACCATCCCGATCGCGATGTTCATGGGCCTCTACCTGCGCTTCCTGCGGCCCGACAAGGTGCTGGAGGCCAGCGCGATCGGCCTGGTGTTGCTGGCGGGCGCGCTGTACGCCGGACAGTGGGTGGCCGACAATCCGGCGCTGGCGCCGATCTTCACGCTCACCGGCCCCACGCTGGCGCTGCTGATCATGGCCTACGGCTTCGCCGCCAGCGTGCTGCCGGTGTGGTTGTTGCTCGCACCACGCGACTATCTGAGTGCCTTCGTCAAGATCGGCGTGGTGGTGGCGCTGGCGATCGGCATCCTGCTGGTGCTGCCGCCCCTCTCGATGCCGGCGGTGACGCAGTTCGTGGACGGCACCGGGCCGGTGTTCAGTGGCAAGGTGTTCCCGTTCGTGTTCATCACCATCGCCTGCGGTGCGATCAGCGGTTTCCATGCGCTGATCGCCAGCGGCACCACGCCCAAGCTGCTCTCGCGTGAGCCCGACGCGAAGCTGGTGGGTTACGGCGCGATGCTGACCGAATCCCTGGTGGCGATCATGGCGCTGATCGCCGCCTGCGTGCTGACGCCGGGCGTCTACTTCGCGATCAACGCCCCGGTGGCGGCGCTCGGCACCACCGCCGAGAGCGCGGCGCTGGCGGTGCAGCAATGGGGGTTCGTGCTGCAGCCGGGCGAGATGGATGCGCTGGCGAAGAGCGTCGGCGAAAGTTCGCTGCTCAGCCGGACCGGCGGTGCGCCGTCGCTGGCGGTGGGCATGGCGCACCTGTTCGACCGTGCCTTGGGCGGCGGCGGCATGGCGCTCTGGTATCACTTCGCGATCATGTTCGAGGCGCTCTTCATCCTCACCACGCTCGACGCCGGCACGCGCGTGGGTCGCTTCATGCTGCAGGACCTGGGCGGACAGGTGTGGCCGAAGTTCCGTGAGGTGACGTGGCAGCCCGCGGTCTGGCTGGCGAGTGCGATCTTCGTCTCCTGCTGGGGCTTCTTCCTGTATCAGGGCGTGACCGATCCGCTGGGTGGCATCAACTCGCTCTGGCCGCTGTTCGGCATCGCCAACCAGCTGCTGGCCACGGTGGCTCTCTGCGTGGGCACCACGGTCATCATCCGCATGGGCAAGGCCCGCTACGCGTGGGTGACGGTGCTGCCGCTGGTGTGGCTGGTGGTGGTGGTGGGGACAGCCGGATGGCAGAAACTGTTCAGCGCCGACCCACGGATCGGGTTCCTTGCCCACGCCTCACGTTTCAGCGCCCTGCATGCGGCGGGCACGGTGCCGCCGGGGGTGCCGAACCTGGACGCGATGCCGCGCATGATCTTCAACGACCGGCTCGACGCGGCGGTGGCGGCGTTCTTCCTCGTCTCCGTGCTGGTGATCGTGTTCGAGTCGGTGCGAACCTGGGTCGGCGTGGTTCGGGGCCGGATGCCGGCCGCGAGCACGGAAGTGCCGGCACAGTCGGCGGCGCTCTTTCCGGCCGACTGATGCGCGCCCGTCTCGAAACGTGGCTGGCCGTGCTGCGCACGATCATCGGGGTGCCCGATTACGGGCGCTACCTGCGTCACATGCGCGCGCGCCATCCCGACTGCGCCGTGTTGACGCCGCAGGAGTTCGCGGAGGTGCGCCTCGAGGCGCGCTACAGCCGGCCCGGCTCTCGCTGCTGCTGACCCAGTGCAACGCGGGCCGTCAGTACGCGGGCGGTCCGCACACCGCTGCGGCAGAGTCCGGCTGCCTTTCTTCAAGAACGGGGGTGACCAACCAGCGAAAACGACTGTAAGCCGGTAACGGACGGGACGGGACTCAGGGTCGGCGAATTTCGGCCGTTACCCAGCTTCTTGCGAAAAGTTTCGCCATCCCGTAAACACCTAGGTTGAACCATTGGTTCACGCCGGATCGCTGACGATCCGGCCCCTCAGCAAGACCCACCCAGAAGGCGAAGGCGGAGGCCAGTATGCGACGTGTCGCGTGGGTAGGACGTGTGCTGATGGCAGGCTTGGGAGTGGGGTTGTCCTTCGGGGCAACCATCCTCCAGGCGCAGGGTGCCACAGCGATTATTGAAGGGAAGGTCGAAGATGGAACGTCGAAGCGGGGTCTGGAGGCCGTGTCGGTCTTCATCAACGAAACCCGGCTCGGCGCTCTGACGAACGCCCAGGGCACCTACCGCATCGTCGGGGTGCCGGTCACGGGGACGCGCACCGTGCTGGTGCGGGTTCGAGCACTTGGCTACACCCCGGCCTCCAAGTCGGTGGCCCTCACCGCTGGCCAGACGGTCCGCGCCGACTTCGCCCTGCAGACCTCGGCCATCCAGCTCAACCAGGTCGTGGTGACCGGCTCGGGCCAGGCCACCGAGACCAAGCGCCTCGGCAACACGGTGGCGGTCATCGCCCCGCCGGCCAACGCGCCGATCAACGACATCTCGAACCTGCTCACCGCACGTGAACCGGGCCTGGTTGGCGTCATCGGCGGCGGCCTCTCGGGTCAGGGCGCCTCCATCCGTATCCGCGGGAACTCGTCGCTGTCGCAGTCCAACGAGCCGATCATCTTCATCGACGGCGTCCGCATGAACAACGGCGCCAGCGGTGGCGGCGGTGGCGGCGGTGCGACCACGCGTCTGGACGACATCGATCCGAACACGATCGAGCGCGTCGAAGTGCTGAAGGGTGCCGCGGCGGCCACGCTCTATGGCACCGAAGCCTCCAACGGCGTGATCCAGATCTTCACCAAGGTCGGGTCGCAGGGTGCGCCGCGCTGGAGCTTCACGGCCCAGCAGGACGCAATCACCTTCCCCGATCGAGTGGCGCCGAACACCGGCTTCGCCAAGGACACGACGCGTGCACGCAAGGCCTCGGAATTCTATGGCCGCACCATCGTGCCGTTCGAGATCATCGAGACGGAAGTCTTCAAGGACAACCTGACAGAGACCGGCCTCGCCACGTCGCTCGGCGCCAACGTCACGGGCGGTGGCAATGCCGTCACCTACTTCGCCAGCGGTCGTGTGTACAGCGAAGACGGCCCGTTCGGTGGAACCCAGTTCGGCCCGGCCCAGGATGCCATCCGCCGCATCCAGACGTCGGCCAACCTGACGCTGGTGCCGTTCAAGAACTTCCGCATGCGCTTCAACAACAATTACTACAACATCGCCAGCAAGAGCCCGGAGACGAACAACAACATCTACGGTGTGAACTCGCTGGCGTTCATGGCGCGTCCGGAACTGGCCAACTGCGATCGTTCCACCATCGTCAGCCCCGGCGTCTGCAGCGGGCAGGGCAACCTGTTCGGCAACCAGGCGTTCATGACGGTGCGCGAAGCCATGGGCCAGCTCAATGAGGGCGCCTCGTCGCGCTATCTCGGCTCGCTGGACATGTCGTACAACCAGACGACGAACCTGACCTACACCGCCACCGTCGGCTACGACTACACGGCCTCGCGTGACATCGGCTTCTCGCGCTTCGGCTACAACGTGGACGGCTTCACGTCGCAGACGGTGACGGGTGCCCGCAGCGTGTTCAACGACAACACGCGCGTCTCGACGCTCGATGCCAAGATCGCCTACAACCGCCCCATCGGGTCCAGCTGGACCACGTCGACGGTCGGCGGTCTGCAGGTGTTCAACACCAACACCAAGACCACGTCGGCCAACGCGCAGGCCTTCCCTGGCCCGGGCATCGAAGTCGTCGGAGCGGGCGGTACCGCCATCACCAACGGCGAAACGCTGCTGACCACCATCAACGGCGGCTACTTCGGCCAGACGCAGGTCGGCTTCCGTGACTGGATCTTCGGCACGGTCGGCGGTCGCTACGACTTCTCGAGCGCCTTCGGCGAAAATGCGCCGGGCGTGTTCTATCCGAAGGTCTCGCTCTCGGTGGTGCCGTCGGATCGCAAGTCGTGGAGCTCCACCACGCTCTCCACGCTGCGCTTCCGCGCTGCCGTCGGTCAGTCCGGCCGTCAGCCGGGCGCCTTTGACAAGTTCACCACCTTCCAGCCGCTGACGTCGGAGTTCGGTGCCGGCTTGGCACCGCAGAACCTCGGCAGCCAGGACCTGAAGCCGGAAATCTCCACCGAAATCGAGGGTGGTTTCGAGGCCGGTATGTTCGACAACCGCCTGGCCCTCGAGTTCACGTACTGGGACCGCAAGGTCCGCGATGCACTGATCTCGCGTCAGTTCCCGTCGTCGGGTGGCTTCCGCAACACGCAGCTCACGAACATCGGCGAAATCTCGGCCAATGGACTCGAGCTCAACCTGCGCGTCTTCCCGATCCGCACAGCCACCAGCTCGCTCGAGCTGTTTGCGAACGCGGCGTACCTGAAGCAGACGCTGACCAGCCTGGGCGGCGCTCCGCCGATCAAGGTCGGCTACTTCCGCTACCGCGGCTTCCTGAAGGAAGGCGATCCACTCGGCTCCCTGTACGAGCCGCTGCTGGCCACCGCCTGCCCGTCGGGTGGTCCGGCCACGAACAAGGCCGGCAAGGCGATCGCCTGCTACAATCCGGCCAGCGAAGCGCCGATCAACTTCAACGGCCGTGGCACCGCCGCGACGCAGGCCGAACTGCTGGCCTACTTCGCCACCCCGCGCGACATCCAGGTGTCGTCGGTGCAGAGCGCACTGCAGCCGCTGCTGGCCGATTATCAGGGCACCGGCATCCTGTTCGAGCAGCGCAAGGGTGATGTGTTCCCTGACTGGACGGGCGCGCTCGGCGGCACCTACCGGTTCGCCAAGAACTGGCGCGTGCAGACGCTGTTCGAGTACCGCACCGGCTTCCAGGTGCAGAACCTGACCGACGGCTTCCGCCTCTCACAGCATCCGTCGATCGGCTCGAACCGTCGTGAGTTCTCGACGATCCAGGCCGTCATGCTGAACCCGGCCTCGACGCCGGAACAGCGCGTGGCTGCGGCGACGGAATACGTCACCAAGTACCGCCGCCTGCTGGAGCCGGGCCTGAACCAGGGCCAGGACGGCACGTTCATGCGCTGGCGCGAACTGGCGCTGACGTACGAGTTCAGCCCGACGCTGGCCGGCAAGCTCGGCGCCCGCACGCTCAGCATCACGGGCTCGGGTCGTAACCTGCTGCTGTGGACCAAGTACCCCGGTGTGGATCCCGAGGTGAATGCGATCGATCGCCTGGCGTCGACGCTGGACCAGAACTTCCTGACCAGCACCGAAGCCTTCGGCGTGCCAATTCCGCGTCGCTATTCCTTCTCGGTCAACTTCGGCTTCTAACGGGGGGCGGACAGAATCATGCTTAAGCATTCCATGCAGCACCTGACCACCCGCACCCTGAGACTTCGTGTCGGCGCCCTGTTGGTCGGCGCCAGTACGCTGCTCGCAGGCTGCGGCCTCTTCGAGACCGATGTCAAGAACGTGAACGCGGTCACCGAGGAAGCGCTGAAGGATCCGGCGGCCGCGACCTCGATGGTCAACGGCCTCGGTGGTGCACTGCAGAACGCCGTCAACGGCGTGATCGGTGTGCACGGCGCCGCGACCGACGAGCTCCAGTGGGCCGGCTCGCGCGAGTACTGGAACCTGCTCGACGGTGGCGACATCGGCGATCCGGTCAACGAGTACTCGAACGGCACTTATCCGTACATGAGCCAGGCGCGCTGGCAGGGTGATTACACCGTGGCAGCGCTCGAGGCCTTCGGTGCCACGCTGCCTACCCGCGCGGACCTCGCACGGGCGTACATCTTCGCCGGTACGGCCTACCTGTTCATCGGCGAGCAGTACGAAGATTTCATCATCGCGTCTAATCGCACCGAGTCCGCCGCATCCATCGGCGAGGCGAACATGCTGATCACGCTCGACTCGGCGATCGCGTACTTCACCAAGGCGAATGCCCTGGCCACGACCCTGTCCAATGCCGAGTTGCAGCGTCAGGCGCTCGGGTTGCGGACACGGGCGCGGTTCAGCCGGGTGATCTGGACCAAGCTGCGCGCCCCGCGTGGCTTCCCGGCCAACCCGCTGGTGAACGATGCGGCCACCACCGCCGACGCCACCGCTGCCCTGGCAGCGATGGGATCGACGGCGTACCGCTTCCGTCTCACGTCGACGGCGCAGAACAACGGTGGGTACTTCAACACCGGCTTCGAGATGAACCAGCGTCTCGAGCTGCGCGCGGGTGCGCCGTACGTGAACGGCACTGCGACGGTCGTCACGGCCGGTATCGCCGGCATCAAGCTGAACGATCCAGTGTCAGGGCAGCCCGATGCGACGCTCGCCACGCAGATCAACGAGTGCTGCCGTCAGTCGTCAGGGCAGTTCCTCGCCTACACGCTGACGTCGGCGCGCGAAATGAATCTGATCCTCGCCGAGGCGGCGCTGGCGGCCGGCAACACCTCGGAGTTTACGACCCGCATCAACGCGGTGCGCACCGGTGATGGAAAGCCGGCGTGGTCGGGTTCCCCGTCCGCGCAGGACATCCTGATCCACGAGCGCCGCGTCGGGCTGTTCCTGCAGGGCCGTCGCCTGCACGATCACTACCGGTTCCAGCAGCCAGCGGACAAGTGGCTGCCGATCAACGCCGCATCCAAGCGGCCCTGTTTCCTCCCGATCAGCTTCGACGAGCGGACGCAGAACAAGCTTGCCCCGCAGCCGGCGCAGGATCGGCCGACGGCGTGTAAGCCGTGATCTCCCCGGAGCGCTCGCGCTCCGTCAACGCCGGGCCGCGGAACATCGCGGCCCGGCGTTTGATCGGGAGGGGCATGGGAATGGGCGCCTTGCTCGTGCTCAGCGGCTGCTACGCCTTCATTCCCACCACCAGTACCGTCATCCCTGAAACGACGCCGGTCACCGTCAGCCTCACGCTCGGTGGCACCGTCGCACTGCAGCAGGTGCTCGGCCAGAACGTCAACGAAGTGGAAGGCACGGTGCTCCGCTCGACGGCCGATTCACTGGTGGTGGCGGTCGAGAACACCTACACCACCACGCGGCAAAAATTCGCGTCCAGCGGCACCACCGCGTCCATTCCACGGCCATACATCGATCAGGTGAAGATCCGCACCTTTTCGAGGAAGCGCACGGTACTCATGATCGTGGGAGGCATTGCCGTCGGCGCAGGCGCGGCGGCGGCCGTTGGAATCGGCGGCGGCAGTTCCAGCGGCGACGGTGGTCAGCCGCCGCCAGTCACATCGGTGCGCAAGCCGTAACGCACGACGGGCATCCTCCCCGATGCCCGTCACGTACGCTGCGTCCGCGGCAGCACCAGTGCACCGAGCAGCATCGCCAGCAGCGAGAGCACCGCTCCCACGGCGAAGGCCAGCGCCGGGCCGCGCATCGTCCACACGGCGCCCATCAGCAGCGACGCCGGCAGCGCGGCCACTCCCATCGTCGCGTTGTACCAGCCGAACGCCGTGCCGCGACGAGACACAGGCGCCAGGTCCGCGATCAGCGCCTTCTCGGCACCTTCCACCAGACCGAAATACAGTCCGTAAGCGAGGAACAATGCCCACGCCTGCCATGCGCTGGTGGCGAGGCTGAAGCCCGCGTAGACCAGCGCGTACCACGCCCAGCCAAGCAGCATCACGCCACGCCGCCCGAAGCGATCGCTCAACGCGCCGCCTGGCGTGCTGGATGCCGACTTCACCACGTGCAGTGCCGCCCACAACAATGGCAGCATCGCCACCGGCACGCCGAGCTGCTGTGCGCGCAGCAGCAGGAAGGCATCGGTGGAGTTGCCGAGGGTGAAGAGCAGCAGCACGCCCAGCACCGCCCAGAATCGCCGCGGCATCGGCTCAGTGGCGACGGCCTCACGCGGCGTAATCTCCGCAATGGGCAATGCCTGTGTCGGTGGTGCCGGATCGCGCACCGCGACCACGATCGTGAGCACCGCCAGCAGGCCCGGGATCACGCTCAGCATGAACACCGTGCGCAGCTCCACCTGCAGCAGTTGCAGCAGCACCCACGCTATCAGCGGCCCGATCACCGCACCGAGATGATCGGCGGCACGATGAAAACCGAATGCGCGTCCTCGGAGCGATGCATCCACGCTGCCGGCCAGCAGCGCGTCGCGTGGTGCGCCGCGGACACCCTTCCCCACCCGGTCGATCAGTCGCAGTCCGGTGACCTGCGCCGGCGTCTGCGCCATCCCGATGAACGGGCGCGTGATGGTGGCCAGTGCATAGCCCACCAGCACCAGCGGCGTGTAGCGTCCGATGCGATCGCTCCACCACCCGCTGCCCAGCTTCACCAGTGCTGCGGTACTCTCAGCCGCACCCTCGATCAGGCCGAGCGTGGCCGGCGATGCACCCAGCACCGTGGTGAGGAACACCGGCAGCAGCGGATAGATCATCTCGCTGGCGGCGTCGGTGAGGAGGCTCACCAGCGCCAGCGCCCGGACCATCGGTGGCAGCGCACCGCGCGGATCGTGCGCGGGACCTGCCGGCATGGTCACACCCGCGCCGCGCGTGCCATGAGCAGCGAGCCGGCCATGTCACGCAACTCGTCATCCGTGGCGGTGCGCTGCATCTGCTTCACGGCCAGCAGCAACTCGCGCATCAGCACCAGGTCCGACGGATCGTAGCCGTGCTGCGACAGCCACCAGCGCACGTTCGACAGCCCCGACACCGGGCTCACGTCCACCCGGTGCTCGGCACCCACGACGCTCGCCGGCACCGACGAACAGACGGCATCCGCCAGTGCGCGGTCCCCAGCGCGCAGCGCCTTCACCAGCGCAGTGGCGTGCGCGCCCGTGCCGGTGCGGAACGCATCCGCACCCACCACCGCGTGCGCCGGCGCAATGGCCACACCGAAGGCCGCCGCCGCCGACTCGCAATACTCCTGCAGCGCGCCCAGCGTGCGTGGCCAGCGACCGGTGAGCCGCAGGTTCGTGAGCAGCAGTTCCAGCGGCACGGTGCCCGATCGCTCACCGAGGCCGAGGGCACTGGCCAGCACGCGATCCACGCCGGTGTCCACCGCCGCCAACGCGTTGGCGAGGGCCAGCCCGCGGTCCTGCTGCCCATGCCAGTCCACGCGCACCGTTCGGCCGCTGCGCACCTTCACCTGCTCGAGTACGAACCGCAACAGCGCGCGTGTGCCATCGGGCGTGGATTGGCCCACCGTGTCCGATACGCGAATGGCACTGGCACCCAGCGCGAGCACGTGCTGGATCAGCACCGCCAGCATTTCGGGCGGTGTGCGCGACGCATCCTCGATCACCGCCACCACCCGTGCACCGGCGCGCACTGCGAAAGCGAGCGACGTCTCGGCGGCTTCCTGCACGCGGTCGATCGTGATCCCTTCCGCGTCGAGCCGGATCGGCGACGCCGACAGCGATACGGCGATCTCGACGTCGAGCCCGGAGCGTTCGCGCACATCGAGCACCGTGGCCACGTCCTTCACGGCAGCACGTGCACCGCACGAGGCATCGATCGGCAACTCGGCACGCATCAACTCACGCGCCAGGTCGAGCGCATCGCTGAACTGGCGCGGCCCGGATCCGGGATGGCCAAGGGCCGCCGAGCGGAGCCCGAGCTCACCCATCAGCGCCAGCAGTCGCCGCTTCTCGGCCGGAACCGGGTCCACCGCCGAGGGACACTGCGGCCCGTCACAGAACGTGGAGTCGGCGACGTCGATGGCGCACCGCCGCGTGGGCGGGACATTCCAGTCGTACTGTGAAGACGTCGCGTCGTCCGAAAGGCTCATATCGCGGGCAATATATCGCCGGTTCGCGGGATGTGCTTGCAAACACGTGCCGGCCGTCGTTTGCTTGCCGGATGCCTTCCCGCCTCACTTCCGCCATCGGCCGGCTGCGCGGCACACGCACGCCGCTGGACACGGCCTGCGCTCATTTGGCGGCCGGCAATGCACAGGTGCTGGCCTGGCAGTGCGACCTGACGCGCGTCGCGGCGCCGACCGGACAGGAGGGCGCGAGGGCTACGTGGATGGGTGCGCGGTTCCGGGCACTCGGCTGGAGCGATGTGCGCACCGACGCAGTGGGGAACGTCATCGCGCGGCGACCGTCGGTGTCCTCGCACGCCGACGGGCGCGCCGTCTGGTGCTGCGCGCACCTCGACACGGTGTTCGCCGACGAGGCGCCGGTGGTGACGCAGGACGGTGTGCGGCTGGAGGGTCCCGGCATCGGCGACAACGGTCGCGGCCTGGCCGCGCTGCTGGCCGTCGCCGACGCACTGCACGCCACCTCGCTGCAGACGCCGCGCGAGATCGTGCTGGCCTGCACCGTGGGTGAGGAGGGCCTGGGCGACCTGCGCGGCATGAAGCACCTGATGCGCGAGGCATCACCCGTTCCGCAGGCGGTGATCGCCGTCGATGGTGCGGGCGACGACCGCATCGTGCACTCCGCGCTCGGCAGCACGCGCTGGCGGATCACCTACCGCAGCCACGGAGGGCACAGCTGGGCCGATTTCGGCGTGGTGAACCCGGTGCACGCCATCACCGCCCTGGCCGCGGCGTTGCAGGCGGTGCTGTTGCCGCGTGAGCCGCGCACGGCGCTCACCGTCGCGCGCATCGGCGGTGGTGAGAGCATCAACAGCATTCCACGCGAGGGCTGGATCGAGGTGGACATCCGCAGCCTGAGCGCGGCCGTGCTGGCTGACCTCGAGCGCACGTTGCGGCAGTCGGTGTCGCGCATCGAGGCCGCGGAGAACGGTCGTCGCACGGCGGGCAGCGCGCCACTGGCGAGCACCATCGAGCAATTGGGGAGCCGGCCGTGCGGTACGATGGCCGACGACGCGCCGCTGGTGCGTCTCGCAGAGCGCGCCACGCGCGCGATCGGGGCCACGCCGCGGCTGGCCACCGGCAGCACCGATGCCAGCGTCCCGATCGCGATGGGTATCCCGGCCATCGCGATCGGGGCGGGCGGGCGTGGTGGTGGTACGCACACCCCGGCCGAGTGGTATGACGACACGCATGGTGCGCGCGGCCTGCAACGCGTCCTGCGTGTGATCACCTCCGCCGCCGGTTTGCGGTGATCGTGCGCCGTGTGATGGCGGCGCACGATCACGGGGTCAGCTGGCGCTGATCTCCGCGTTGTCGCCGAGGGTCATGCTGCCGTTGACACCCGTGAGCACGACCGCGTTACCGAGCATGCTGTTCTGCAATGCACTGCTGGTGATCACGCAATCATCGCCGATCACCGAGTTGCGGATCGTGGAGCCGGTGATGGCGGTGCCCTTCCCGATCGAGACGTTGGGGCCGATGGTGGCATCGATGGCGCTGGCCCCGTCTTCGATGTAGACCGGCGGGATGATCGTGGCGCCGGTGAACCCTTCCGGCACGCGCGCGAGGTGGCGCTTCTCGAGCATCGCCTGGTTGGTCTCCAGCAGCGTGTCGAGCTTGCCCGCGTCATACCAGCCGTCCACGTCCACGACCTTGATCCTGGCGCCGTGCTCGATCATGTACTGGAACGCATCGGTGAGGTAGAACTCGCCCTTGTTGGCCGGCTGCCGCAGCACGTGCGCGATGGCTTCGGCCAGCAGTTGCCAGTTGCGGATGTAATACAGGCCGATGTTGGCGCGCTTGGAGATCGGCGTGTTCGGCTTCTCGACGATGCGCGTCATGTTACCGTCGGCATCGGTGACCACTACACCGAAGCGCTGGTAGTCCTCCACTTCCTTCACCCAGATGATGCCATCGGCATCGGTGGTGTTGATCACGGACAGGTCGGTGTCGAAGATCGTGTCGACGAAGATGATCAGCACCGGGCCGTCCACGTGCGGCAGCGCGAGCTGCACGGCGCCGGCGGTGCCGTCCTGCACCGCCTGCTCGATGAACACGCTCGGCACCGGCCAGGTGGAGCGCGCGTAGCTCTCCACCTTCTCCTTGAGGTGTCCGGTGATGTAGATGACCTGCTCGACGTTGCCAAGCTTCATCACGTCGTCCATCACGTAGCTCATGACCGGTCGTCCCGCGACCTTGAGCATGGGCTTGGGCACCAGGTGCGTGTGCGGGCGCAGGCGCGTGCCCTTGCCGGCCAACGGAATTATGACCTTCATGCGTTGCGTGATTCTGAAAGGTGATCAGTCGACAGCAGAGTGCGCGCTCAAGAGGCAATTGATGCGCCAACACAAAGAAATCGAGGTGCAGTGAGCGCCGTAACCGTGCGGCTCACCAGTGCGCCGGAACCGGGTCGCGGCGCCCGGATGGCAAGGCGGGCTCCGCAGCCGTAGCAGCGCTACGGCGAGGATACCCGACGCCGCCAGCCGGGATGCCCCGGCCGGTTACGGCGCGCTGGTGCCCGAGCGGCCGTATCTGTCCGTCAACCTGACCACGTCATCAAGGTCCGGCGTGGACACCTCGAGCACGTCGCAATCGGTCACCGCTTCCATCTGGTGCACGGTGCCCGGCGTGATACGGTAGCTCTGGCCCTGCTGCAGGTGCACGTCGGTCAGCACGCCGTCGATCTGCACCCGGTACAGCAGGTGCCCGCTGAGCAGGTGGACGGTCTCGTCCTTCACGTTGTGGTACTGCACGCTCAGCGCCTCGCCGGCCTTGATGTGCAGGATCTTCCCGCAATACCGGTCCGTCAGCGCCCAGATGGTCTCGTGACCCCAGGGCTTGGGGACGGTGCGGATGTCGACTGGTCCACTCATGGATTCTTTCGGTCTTGGGACTCTGGAGTTGGGGCCGGCCACTGCTGGCTGGCGGCACGCATGTCATCTGTCAGGCCCAGCGGATCGAGCCGCACCAGGTCGGGCCGGTCCGGTGTCGTGATCGTGATCCGCTGGTCGTCCCGCATCGGGTCGCCACGCACGAACGTCCAGCCCGTCGCGGTGCGCACCCCCACCGGCATCGGGTGCCGATACGTCCCCACACGAACCAGCCGGGCGGTGGTCACCCACTCGTTCGCCTTGCGCTGCGAGGTGCTGATCTCCTTCAGCGCATATTGCACCTCACCCACCGAGTCCAGCCACTGGTCGAAGAACCAGTGCATCGGGCCGCCCATGGTCCGTTCCACCGACCGCTGCATGGCCACCCGGTCCACGTGCCTGAGCGCCCACCGCGCGTAGTAGTCCTGCAGGAACGCGGTGAAGTACGCATCACCCATCACGTCGCGCAGCGCGCCGTACATCTCCTCCGCCCGCGTGTACACCATCGCGTTGTAGCTGTTGAACGACCGGAACACCTCGGCGTTGGTGCTCAACGCTTCCGCGTCGGCGATGTACTTCGCACGCCGCCCGAGTGCTGCGATCGCCATCGGCGGCGCCAGCCACCGGGGATCCTTCGACAGCGCGCTGGCGGCGCGTTCCGGCGGCGTGCGACCCTGCCGCCACGACGTCTGGTAGCTGGTCAGGCCCTCGTCCATCCATCCCGACCGCCACTCGTTGTTGGCCAGGATGCCGTAGGTGAAGATGTGACCGCCTTCGTGCAGGATCAGGTCGAACGACGCGCTGCCGTTGTGCATCAGCATGGGAAATTCCGTGCCGCCGGTGTCGAGGCGATGCACGGCGCTGATCTGCGGATAGGCGTACGGACCATACACCTCCTCGAGCCACTTGAGCGCGTCGATGGTGCGCTGCACCACCACGCCGCGGCCCCAGGTGGTGTCATCGCCGGGACGGTAGAAGCTGTGCACCGCCACCGTATCCCAGACCTTGAATTCCGGTCGCGTGCGCGGCTTCTGCCGCACGTAGATGCCGCCCTCGTAGCGGTACTCGGGATCGGTGCTCCAGGCGAAGTGGTGTACGTTCTTCGCCTCGAACACCACCGTGCGCAGGCCGGCGGGTGCGATCGGCACCGCACTCGATGCGGGTGCACCATAGGCCGTGCGCTGCAGCAGCGAGATGGTGCCGTTGCGCTTGGCGCGTTCCCACCCGGGATCGCCTGTGACCGGCACCCCGGTGGCGCTCACCACCTGATCCTCGGCCAGCACCAGCGCGACGCGGAAGTCACCGAACTCGCCGTACAGTTCACCGGCGGGCACCAGCGCATTCTGCTGCCAGCCGCCGCGGTCGTACACCGCCACCTTCGGATACCACTGTGCCAGGTCGTAGTGGCGCCCCTTGCGGCCCTGACGACGAGGCGTGGTGCTGGGACGGGCCTCCCATGCAAACGACACCGTGATCGTCTGACCGGGGCGCAGTGGCCTGGGCAGCGCGAAACGCGCCACCGTGCTGTCGGGGGCGCCCGGGTATTCCACCACCACCGGCACACCATCCACCGTCGGTCGTGCGGTGAACCGCTCGAAGCCGAAGGCCGGCTCCTCCAGGTTCTGGAAGCGCACGCGTCCCTCGCGCTCGTCGGCGTCGCTCCACTTGGAGAACGGCCGGAATGCGTTCAGGTACTGGTGCACGAACATCTCGGTGAGGACATCCGGCGAGTTGTTCGTGTACTTCAACGTACCGGTGGCGACCACCACCTGCCGAGGCTCATCCAGTCGCGCGATGATGTCATAATTGGCGCGCTGCTGCCAGTAGCCGACGGTGTCACCATCGGCCGGCGAGGTACCAACGCGCTGTGCCTGCACGCGCGTCGGCAGGCTGGTGGCAAGGCAGAGCAGCGCTATCGTAACGAGTCGCATCGACGATCCGGGAGAGGCAGGTGGGTAGGCCCTCCGCAGCACCGGCCCATCGGTGAGGGCAGCGCCGCGCGTCGTCGGAGATTCTAGTGGGCTGTCAGCCAAACTTCACTGACAGCCACGAATCGGTCAGCGCGTCTGCTGCACCAGCCTCGAACGCAGCACGCCGATGCGCCGGCGCACCGAGCCATCCTTGACGTAGTCGCCGACCTTCACGATCACGCCACCGATGATCTCGGGATTGATGCGCACGTCGGGCACCGCAGTGCGGCCGAGCGTTCGGCTGAGCGACGCGGCGATGGCCTCGACCTCGCCCGGCTGCGGTTCGCGCGCCAGCGTGATCTCGGCCCGCACGCGACCCAGCGTCTCGTCCACCAGCGTGGCGTATTCGATGGCGATGGCCGGGATCAGCAGCTGGCGACGGTTGGTCACCAGCGCTTCCAGGTAGCGCACCATCAAGCGTGGCATGCGATCCTGGAACGCACGAGCCAGGATCTCCTTCTTCGCCGACATCGCCACGCGCGGCGACTCGAGGAAGCGGCGCACCTTCATGTCGTGCTGCACCAGCTGCGCGACGTCGGCGATCATCCGGCCCCACCCGTCGAGATCATCGGCACGCTGCGCCAGCGTGACGAGGACCTCGGCGTAGTTGCGGGCGATGGTGGCGTCGCGCATCAGCGCGTGCCCTTGGGCGTGTCGAGGCCGGACAGGAACGACTCCACCAGCGACCGATCGGTGGCGCTGTCGAGATTGCGGCCGATCACCTTGCTGGCACCGGAGATCGCGAGGTCGATCGCCTCACGACGCAGCTCGGTGACTGCCTTGTCCTTCTCGGCCTGCATCTCGCGGCGCGTGCGATCGAGCATGTCGGCACCTTCCGCCTTCACCTTCTCGAGCATCTCGCTGCGCAGCGTCTCGGCGGCCGTGCGGCCGTCGTTGAGCGCCTTCTGCATTTCGGCACGTGCCTCGGCCAGGGCCTTCTGCTGCTCGGCGAGCAGCACCGCCGCGGCATCGCGATCGCGCTTGGCGTCACCGAGTGCCTTCTCCAGTGCCGCCTCACGTGCCTCGACCGCCGCCAGCATCGGCTTGTAGGCGAACTTCGACAGCACCACCAGCAGGACCACGAAGATGATCAGGGTCCAGAACATCAGGCCCACCTTCGGATCCAGCAGGTTCGGCGGACCGCCTTCCGCCGCACCGTGTTCCTGCGCAAGCAGTGACGTGGCGGAGAGGACGAGCATCGAGAGGGCAGCAGCAGTGCGGCGCATGGAAGGCAGAAGCGAAGAGTTGGAAACCCGGTACAGGCAGGGAACGGCGGTCACCGCTCCCTGCCTGTCGGGCAGACAGCCTTAGAACGTGATCTTGCCAGCGATCTGGAAGCCGATCACGGCGCCGAACAGCGCAGCACCTTCGACCAGGGCAGCCAGGATGAGCGCGGCGGTCTGGATGCGACCGGCGGCTTCCGGCTGACGGGCCATGCCTTCGACGGCGCGGCCACCGATGTTGCCGATGCCGATGCCGGCGCCGATGATCGAGAGACCGGCGGCGAGGCCGGCGCCGATGGCGGCGTAGCCCTTGGCGTTGGAACCGGCGACGTCAGCTGCAGCCTGCAGGAGGGGAAGAATCGTCATTGGAGCAGTACCGAAAAAAGTGTTCGAAGTATCTCGCATGGTCATGCGGCCAGTGCCGCATCACGTCCCGTCAGCGAGCCAGGGCTCAACGGGGTTCACCAGTCATTCGACCGGCTACAGGCAGCGGTGGGACACGCGAGCACCCCACCACCGTGAAACAGCTAGTGATGCGCCTCGCGGATCTGGCCGATGAACACGCTCGAGAGCAGCGTGAAGATGAAGGCCTGCAGGAACGCCACGAACAGCTCGAGCATGTTGATCGCGACGGCCATCAGGAACGGCGCGCCGCTGGCGATGCTCTTGAACGAGAAGATCATGCCGATCAGTGCCAGTACCACGATGTGTCCCGCCGTCATGTTGGCGAAGAGACGGATGGTGAGGGCGAACGGCTTGGTCAGCTTGCCGATGAATTCGATCGGCGTCAGGATGAAGAACAGCAGCACACGCAGGACGATGTTCAGGTCCTTGTTCCAGTAGAAGATCGTGCTGAGGTAGCCGATCCCCTGCGCCCGGATGCCCGCCGCCTCGACGACGAAGAACGTCATCAGTGCCAGCGTGGCGGTGACGGCGATGTTGCCGGTGGCGGTGCTGCCCCACGGGAAGATGCCCCAGAGGTTGCAGGCCAGGATGAAGAAGAAGAGCGTCAGCAGGAACGGCACGAAGCCGTTGCCGTGATGGCCGACGTTCGGGATGATCACTTCATTCCGGATGTAGAGCACCATCGCCTCGATGCCACCGGCGAATCCCTGCGAGTGCCCCACGGTGCGCGTCTGCCGGCCCTGCGCGTTGGCGGCGTAGAGCATCAGGCCGAGAATCGTGAGCGCGGCGATCAGCATCCAGACCACATGCTTGGTGGGCGACATGTCCACCTCGATGTGCGTGCCGGGCAGCGTGAACGGCGCCCAGCGCGGCAGGTGCACCACCTTGTGAATCGTCGGCCACGTCGGCCACGGAATCTCGATCTCGTTCGCGTCGGTGATGTGAGGCGTGATGATGTCGACGTCGGCGGCCTGGGCCTGCGCGGGCAACGCGAGCAGGAAGAGGGCGGCGACGGAGGTCAGGAGTCGGAGCAGGCGCGTCGTCATACGTTGACCAGCAGTGGTTCGATCAGCATCGAAAGGAAGAGAAAACACGCCAGGCTCACGAGCGCGGCGTTCATGTCGAGGCCGAGGGCCTTGATGGCGAAGACCGCATAGATGCCCAGGCCGCCGAAGCGCAGGAGGGCACCGAGGCCCCAGCCGGCCATCACGTTCTTCCCCTTGAAGAGCTGCAGGAGGATGAACGCGGTCATCTGGATGGCGAGCGCGATGACGGCGCTGGTGATGATCGCCTTCTGCGCGTCGGGGCCGGGGTAGACGAGCGCCAGCACCCACCCGGCCGCCAGCGTAACCAGCACAGCCACAACGAGATAGAGTCCCACTGCGCGGATCATCGCTTGCGTGCCTCCTCGTCGTCGCGCGTGATGCGCAGGAGTTGCCGGTAGAGGGCGGTCATGCCGCCGATGGCGCCCACTGCGACGCCGACATACAGGAAAACCGGCGCCGTCCCGAAGCGCCGGTCCAGCCATTGACCGCCGTACAGTCCCCCGATCAGCGCGACCGCCAGTTGGATCCCGGCTCCCGCCATCCGGAGCCCGCTCGTCTGATCGGGACCAGTCATTCTGGGGGGAAGGCTATTGGCTTGTGAAATTTTTCGCAAGCGATTTTCCGGCGAGCTCGACCGTGGTTGGAACAGCTTTTGCCGTATGGTAGAGACCGCTAGTTTCCCTGCTCCTGCTCGCTTGCCTTAACTCACGAATCTACCGAGACTTAGGCCGTGACCGATCAGTCGCCGGATCGTATTGACGCCGGAGTGCCTGATGTACTAGGCTGCCCGTCACCAACCTGATCGGTCTCATCTTCTGAGGATGTTCCGCATGCCCCGCCTCCGCGCGCTTGGCGCGCTCGCCGTCACAGCCCTGGGCTGTGCCGCCTGTTCCGACCGCTCGTCCCCGCTGACGCGGACGGGTGTGGCTGGACGGGCGCTCACTGTCGCCGGTGTGGATGGACAGCAGCAGGCGCTGTCGCTCCCCGCGCGAGGTGAGGCGATGGCGCAACGCGCCTCGGCCGGGGTCCCGATCACGCTCAACCTCCGCGTCACGCCGGGCGTAGACAACGTGACGTTCGAGCTGGTGGCCAACAACGCCAGCGAGAAGCGTCACGAATTGCGCTTCGCCGATGGGCAGGAAGTGGACTTCATCGTGCGCGACGAGCGCGGGCGCGATGTGTGGATGTGGAGTGATGGCCGACTCTTCACGCAGCCGATGCGAACGCATCTGCTCGAGGATCACGAGTCGCGGGACTACGAGGCGGTGTGGCAGGACGCACGGCCTCGTGGCACCTTTACGGCGATCGCCCGCTTCCGCAGCGAGAACCATCCCGCTACGACGCAGGTATCATTCACTCTTCCGTGACGCGTGCGACGGCGATGCTGTCGCCGTCGTTCTTTCTTTCTTCGCGCGTCACCCGAAGGCAATGACCGCACCACAGCAGTCCGGCACGCACGACGACATCGCGCTGCTCGAGCGCCTCGGCGCGGCCCGTACCGCCCTTCTCTCGCAGATCGGCCAGCGCATCGTGGGCCAGGAATCGATCGTCGAGAACCTGGTCGCCACCATGCTCGCCGGCGGCCATGCGCTGCTGGTCGGGGTCCCGGGCCTGGCGAAGACCCTGCTGGTGCAGACGGTCGCACAGGCACTGGATCTCAGCTTCAACCGCATCCAGTTCACGCCCGACCTGATGCCGAGTGACATCACCGGCACCGAACTGCTGCAGGACGACGAAACGACGGGGCGTCGCGTGTTCACGTTCGTGCAGGGCCCGGTGTTCTCGAACATCGTGCTGGCCGACGAAATCAACCGCGCCCCGCCGAAGACGCAGGCCGCGCTGCTGCAGGCGATGCAGGAGCGCGAAGTGACGGTGTCGGGCCAGACGCATGCGCTGCCGCGCCCGTACTTCGTGCTCGCAACGCAGAACCCGATCGAGCAGGAAGGCACCTATCCGCTGCCGGAAGCGCAGCTCGATCGCTTCATGGTGGAGCTGCGCATCGGCTATCCGTCACGCGATGAGGAAGAGCGCATCGTGCTGACCACGACCGGCGGAGCGCAGGGCCCAGTGCGCGCCGTACTGGGTGCTGCGGAGCTGACACAGATGCAACAGCTGGTGCGACGACTGCCGGCATCACCGACGCTGATCCAGCATGCCGTGCGCCTTGCACGCGGTACGCGGCCGGGCAGCGACGAAGCGTCGCCGGAAGTGAACAAGTACGTGCGCTGGGGCGCCGGGCCGCGCGCATCGCAGTACCTGGTGCTGGGTGCCAAGGCGCGCGCCGCGCTGGCGGGCCGTGCGGTGCCGGACCTCGATGACCTGCGTGACATGGCGTTGCCGGTGCTGCGTCATCGCATGGTGCTGAACTTCCAGGGCGAGGCGGAGGGCATTCGACTCGAGCAGCTGCTGGCCCCGATGCTGGGCAAGACGCACTGACCTGACGCTCCAGCGATTCGGCACACATCAACGCACGGTTGGCGAACCCTCGCTGACCGTGCGTCGTGTTTGCGGGATGATGCGCGGCGGCTGAGTACGGCATCGTCATCGATGCTCACCTGACTCGACCGTAACCAGTGTGCGATAGCGCCGAGAATGCTTGACGGCTTCTCTCGTTGACGTATCGTAGCGGCCTGCATGGTCTCAGCCTGTGACCATGCGGCCTGCCCTCGATGCCGGGAGCCGAGACCGTGTCGCCACGCAATCGCGATCTGGAAGCCGTTGCACGCGCGCAGCTGTTCGTGGAGGACCTGCGCATGGCCGATGCACCGGCACTCATCGCTGCGCAGCTCGGTGGTGGTGACGCGAAGACGCCGATCGTGTGGCGCGACGCCGAAAGCGAACTGCTCGTGTTCCCCGGCGAGACCCGCGTGCGCATCGCGCCCGGCTTCGTGATCGTGGAATTACGCGTCGCCTGCGAACAAACGGGCACCGACATTCTCGTGATCCCATTCCGCGTCGGCGGTTCACCGAATCAGGCGGTGGCCAGCGCCGCCACCGAGTCGGTGCCGCGTGGCAATGCGATCATCGCTGCGCGCTGGGGTTCCATCGCGGCCACGATCACCTGGTACGCCATCCTGCGTGCCGGACAGGCACTGCTGGCGCGCCGGAAGCTCAAGCAGCCGATGACGATTTCCGGCGTCTACACGCTCGGCGCGGTGCTGAGTTTCCTGGCCACGACACCGGTCAATGCCAGCGACGTGACGACCTACTTCACCGAGACGCTGAAGACCGACGTCGTGCCCGACCTGTCCGTGCTCAACCGGCGATACCTCGGCTCCCTTCCGAAGAATCGTTCGATCCAGCGCTGACTTCCTTCACTCCCACGCAGGCGATCCCCCCATGGCAGAGAACATCGCACTCACGATCACCGGCGCCGCGCTTGGCCTGATCCAGGGTGACAGCAGCGTGACGTCGTTGAATCGTGCGAACACCATCGAGGTGATCAGTCTCTCGCATGCGGTACGCGCCAACTTCGAGCGGGCCACCGGGCTGGCCACCGGCCGTCGGTACTACGAGCCGATCGAGTTCCGGAAGCGGCTGGACAAGAGCACGCCGCGGCTGCGCGAGGCGCTCGTTCGCAACGACAGCGTGAGCGGCACGTTCAAGTGGTTCCGCCCGAATCCGAACGGCGATGGCACCACGCAGCATTTCCTCACCGTGACGTTCGGGGGTGGCCGGATCACCTCGGCCGTGATGCGTCTACCGGACACGCTGAACCCCGCCACCGCGACGCTGGCGCCGTACGAGGATGTGACGCTGGTGTTCAACACCATCGAGTGGAGTTGGCTGCCGGGTGGCATCACGGCGCTGGACGAATGGAACGCGTCCCGATAGCGGGCGCACCAGATGCCGGTCACACTCCCCGAGAATGCCCTCGATCCCGTCGTCCGAAAGATCGGTGAAGTCGCCGGTTTCCTGACCGACGATGCGGCGCCGCAGATCAGCGACGAGTTTCTCGCGCGGCCGCTGGACACATTGGCCGCTGCCCTTCGCGATCGGCAGGACGCCATCATCGAGTTGCTCGGCATGCTGCTCGGCGACACCAATGCCGAGGTGCTCGGCATGCCGGCGGGCGGCACGGAGGATCACTGGATTCCGATCCGTGACCTCGACGGCCACGAGACCGGACTCTATCTCGTCGTCAGCAGCAAGGCGGGTCGCTTTCACATCGGGCTCGGATGGCGCTTCGACACGGTGGAAGGTGACGTCACGGTCAGCGTGTGGGCGCACATCCCGCTCCTGAGCACCAACGGCACCACCGCCAGCAACGGCACGCGCCTCGACATCGCCACCGAAGCGGCACCGGTGCGCATCGCGACCGAGATCACGCTGGCGGGTGGCTTCGGTGTGGACGGCCTGCGCTTCCGCGGCGTGCGTGGCGTGATCGCGGTAAAGGGCTTCACTGCACCACCCGACGTGGGCCTGGTGCTGCTCGGCCTGGAGATGGGTGGCGCGGCACCGGCCGACCGGTCACTGGCCGACCTGGCCGCATTGCCGGCGACTGCGTGGATCGACACCGCTGTAGCGCTCTTCACCGCACAGTTGCAGGCTGCCGGCGCCGGCAACGTGGCGTCGCTGGTGGCGCAGTACGTGTTGCCGCTGGCCGGCATCACCGCGCCGGGTGCGATGCCCCGACTGAAGTGGGAGGAATTGCCCACGCGCGGTGCGGCGGTGTTCGATGAGTGGTTCAACGCGCTGGTGAGCACACCGGCAGCGATGCAGCAGTGGTTGGCGAAGTGGCAAGGCTTGCTGAACAGTGCGACGGTGACGCCGGTGTCGGTGCCGGCCGCCGGCACGGGCACGCGCACCGATCCGTGGCGCGCCGGTGTGCGACTGCCGGGCATTCCGGTGATCATCGAGCCCACCGCGGCAATCGAGGCACTGGGCAGCGGCGCACGCATGCTGTATCTCGGTGTGCGCGTGCGTTCCACGCCGATCGATCTCACTGGCGGTGCGAATCCGGCGCAACTGGACATCACCGCCGACGCCGAGATCGTCGGCATCCCGATCGGCAGCCCGGCGCCGGTTCGCGGGTTGCCATCGCTGTCGGCCATGCTCCGCATCGCAGGGCAAAACGGCACGCTGGCGACGCATACGTTCACGACGCCTGACCCGCTCTCGGCGCTCGGTACATTGCGTGTGGGTTCGATTGAAGCCGGCCTGCATCTGGACGCGCTGGGACATCCCGATCCGCACTTCGCGCTGCGCAACGTGGAGTGTGCGCGCGGCACGTGGGCGATGCTGGACCTGACGTCCGCCGATGCGATCCTCGATGGGCTGGGAGCGGTGGCGTCGAACCTGATCCAGCAGCAGATCGAGCAGGGATTGGCTCTGGCCACCGGCGGTTCACACGCAGGGAAGCGCGTGGCAGCGCTACTCGGACTGCTGGCGCCGTCCGCCGGCGGCGCGCCCACGCCGTGGCCGGTACCGCTGGCCACCGACGCAACGCGGATCACGCAGTTCCTCGGCAATCCGATCGGTGCCGTGGCGCGATACCACGCCAGCGCATTGACGACGGACATCGGTGGCCAGCCGGCATGGCGATTCCTGCTGGCAGAACTGGGTGAGCTGTTCCGCGAGGCTGGTGCACCAGCGCCGTCGGTCATCGGCACCGGTGCCACCGCCACACCGTGGCGCCTGGTGGTGTCGCGCACCGCGATCGGTGATCTGGTCTTGCTGGGTGCACTGACCATCGATGGTACGCGGCCACAGCTTCGCCTGAACGCGGCGCTCGAGCCGCGCGCGCTGGATGTCGGTGATGCGGACCTGACGCTCTCGGTGAGTGCGCAGTTGCTGCACCTGGACCTCGCACCCGCGTCCACTGCCGACGGGTCGCATGGCAGCTGGTTGCCGAGCATGGAAGCGGCGCTGCAACTGGCGCGCGCGGGTGGTCTGCAGACACCGTCGCTGGCCGGACTCCGCATCGGCGCCGATGCACTGGCGGTGTCGCTGCGCTGGGCTGCAGTGGGCGGCGCATCGTTCAGCGCGCGCGTGGTGCAGCCGGTGGCATCGTGGGACGGTGCCCGCGCCTCGACGCTGCAGTTGCCGCCACTGGAGCTCACGCCGCAAGGCCTGCCCGCGTGGACGCTCACCGATGCGAACCTCGGCGGTGCGCTGGGCACGGTGCAGCGCGATGCAGTCGCGGAGCTGTCGCGATTCGTGATCGGTCACCTCGCGTTGGAACACGGCGGGCCGGTGGGCTTCGCAATGTCGGCGTTGCTCGGATTGCTGCCCAGTGATCCGGGCATCGAGTTGCCGGCGCGGATCGACGGTGCGCTGGACCTGAGCCTGCCGTCGGACTTTCCGGTGCTGCAACCCGCGAACTGGGCGGCCTTCTTCGCCGATCCATGGCCGGAGATTCGCGCGCACCTGCTGCAGTTGCTGTCCGATCCACGCTTCACGATGCCGGCGCTGCGCTGGCTCTCCACCGCGCTGCAGGGTCTCGCGCCGCAACGCACGCGCAGTGCCGAAGTGCTCACCTTTGCCGAGGCGGTCGGCGATGCGGGGCGGTTCCTGCCGCCGGGTGGGACGTCGGCGAGCGAGCAAGACGATGATGCGCCGCTGGCCTTCCCGACATTGGAACGCTTGCCGATCAGTGTGCGCGGTGACGGTACGTATGCATCCCCATATCGGATCGGCATGCGCCGCGCGGCGGTGCGTGGCGTGGACGCGCTGGTGTGGCTCGATCCCGATGGTCCACCAACGGGCGCTGCGGTGGATGTCGCATTGCAGATCCTGGCGCCGGCGCTGCGTGACCTGACGCGGCTGGATGGGCTGCCGCTGGACGAGTTGTTGTCGGTGCTGGCGGCGCTCGGCCGCGTGGACGGCAGCATCGCCCGCGCGCTGGAAGGCATCACGCCGGCCACGCTCGGCGGTGCGCTGACGCAGCTGGAGACGTTCCTCGCCAACAGCGACGGCGTTGCGCTGACGGCCAGCCAGCAACCCACCGACGCGTCGTGGACGAAGCCCGCGCCACTGGACGCGGCGCACGTCGCGCAGCTCTCGACGGCAACCGTGATTGCGGCGGTGCAGGCGCAGGTAGCGGCGTGGGACGGCGGGCAGAATCTGCCCGTCTTGCTGCTGGCGGCACCGTTCGAGCGCAACGATGCCTGGAGCGTGATCGCGACCGCGCTCGGGTCGGTGCCGGTGCCATTTTCGTATCGTTTGGCGGGTGTGTCACCACATGGCGTGTCGGTGCGCACGCTCACCGCCACGGCTCGGATCACGTCCGCTGAGCTGGCGGTGTACGATGATGCGCCCGGCCTCGCCGCCGCCGCGCGCGTGGTGCCGGTGGACGCCGCGATCGGTGCGTCGAGTCAGGCGGAGCAGGTGGCGCGGCTGGTGGAGCGGTTGCGCGAGCTGCAGCCCGCCAGGCAGGTGATCATCATTGCGCACTCGTCGAGCGGACTGGCCGCACGGGCCGCACTGCAGCGCGCGGGGATGGCGGCGCACGTACGTGGCGTGGTCACGATCGGTACGCCACATGTTGGCACACCACTGACGTGGCTGAGTGATCCGACGGTTCGCGACGCCGTCAGCGCGTTGCACCGGTTGACCGGAAGCGTCGCGTCGGCATCGCCGATGAAGCCGGCGCTGGATGCGCTGTGGCAGTTCCTGCGCGGTCGCGACATGGCGGACCAACCGCTGCCCTGGCCCGCGTACGCCTTCTCGCCGGCGGGTTCCGACGCGCTGCCAACGGGCGTCAGCGGTCTGGCGATCGCAACGCGGCTGACCGGCATGCGGCTGCGCCAGGAAGTGGCGGCGGGCATCGCGGCACGCGCCGCACAGTTGCGCACCGCGTTGAGTGGTCGCGCACCGGTACAGCAGGTCGGCTTCGGGTTCGGTCTCGCGCCACGCATCACGACCGCCGATGCGACGCTGCGTGTGGAGTGCACCGTGCGGGTCGAGCTGGTGCAGATGCGTGTGGCTGCAGGTGGGACGCCTCGCACGCTGCCCCGCCTCATCTTGCAGGCGAAACTCTCGCGCGCCGATGGCTGGCTGGCTGGCGCACCGGGCAGCGCGGTCCGTGTGCGCTGGGCGGAACTCGGCTGCACCATCGCCGCCGATCGCGTCACACCGCAGCTCACGCTGCACGACGTGTCGGTGAACGGCGTCGAGCAGTTGCTGACGACGATTCGTGAGACGGTAGCCGGTGCGCTGCAGCCGGATGACCTGCTCGTGCCCGCGCTGGATGCCGTGCTGGCTCAGCTGACGACGGCGCCGGGCGCGAACGCCGACGTGGTCGCGATCGCGGAGCTGCTGCACTCGCTGGACATCACCAAGCTGCGCGGCACGACCGCTGCCGAGGGGTGGGCGCTCAATCCCGACGGCTGGTCGGGGGCGATGGCGGACGCAAAGGCGTACGGTCAGCGCGTACTGGCCGACGTACTGGCCGATGTCACGCGCCGCAGCGCACTGCTGGCGCGCCTGCGCGCCGCCTTCGGGTTCTCGGCCACGGATCTCACCAGGCTCCTGTTCGACGACCCGGGTGATGCGCCGGAGTGGCGCGCCTTGCGTGCGCTGTTGCGTGGCATCGGCCTGCTGGATACGGCGGCGCGTGGCACCGCACCACGCACGGCCGACCTGCTGGCTTTGCTCGCCTCGCCAGCCGAATTCCTCCGCACACGCGTACAGACGCTGGTACGCGACGCAGCACGACGCAGCGACCTGCTGAGTGAACTGCGCGCGATCCTTGGCGTCAGCGACCTCACACTGCCCGCCGCGGAGCACGCGCTGGGTGGTGGGCTGCGGCTGCGCGTCGAGGCGCTGGGGCGCGTCTCGTTGCTGATCGATGACACCGCGCCGATCACGCTGGGTGGCGCGCTGTCGCTGCAGGGGCGCTTCGACCTCGACCTGCGAGCGGGCAGCGCGACATTGGCGCTGCGCTTGCAACCGACGGGCATCACCACTGGTCTCACCTGGCGTGCGACCACCAACGGTGCGCCGCTGGCGTGGAACCTCGCGCTCGACTTCGGCGATGGCGTGCGCGTGGCACCGCTGGACGCGTTGCAGGTGTACCCGGTCCCGGCCGACTTCGCGCAGCGTCTCGGGGTGCTGCTCCCGCGCGTGACCGTGAGCACCATCGCCACCGCGCTGCTCGATTCGCTGGTGTTGCCACGCATTCCGGAACTGGGTACGCCACTCGAGTATCTCGGCCTCGCCGAGCGCAGTGCGGGCGGGCGGCACCGCGTCCGGAACCTGTCGCGGCTGATCGCCGATCCGTTGGGCTGGATGCGGAGTTCACGGGCGCTCGGCACCGTCACTGGCGAGCTGGATGCCACGCGCGTCGCAGGCATGGTGCGTGAGCTGATGGCAGCGCTGAAACTCTCCGACAGCGCCGGCGACGTACGGTTGCCATTCGGATTGCGGCTGCAGACGGCGGTGTCGCCAACGGCGCGCGTCGCGCTGACGATGGATGCGCCTCTCGACCTCGGTGCCGGTGTCACGCTCGGCGCCGATTTCGCGCTATCGTGGACGGCGGCTGGCGTGCTTGGCACCGCGGGATCCCTCGACCTGCGGGCACCGCTGCCGGGTGCCTGGCCGGCGTTCCGCGCGCAGGTCGGTGTGGAGAGCAACAGTTTCCGCATCGCCCTCGGTGCCGACGATGCGATGATCCAGTTGATGCCGTTCGCGGGCTTCGATGCGGCGGCTCTGGGCACTGCCGCGGTGAATCGGCTGCTGCCGGTGCTCATCGACGCCACGCTGCAGGCGCTGGACGCCGATGCCGCAAGGACTGCGCTGGTGACTCGCATCCGCACCGCGGCTGCGGTGCTGGAAGTAAACACGATCGCAAGGCTCGACACGCTACGCCGAGAACCGATCGTGTGGCTGCGTCAGCGATTCTCCAGCACCAACGCCGTGGCCACGGTCACGGCGGTGCAGGCCGTGATCGCTGATGCCGCGTTCACCGTCGGACCCAGTGGCAAGCTGGTGTTCCGACCGGGTGCGAGTCCGGTCGCCGTGACGCTCGGCCGTAACGGCTCGATCGGACTCGGCGTCGAAGTGATCGATCTCGATCTCGGGCCGGTCACGATGTCGGCGACGTTCAAGGTCGGTATCAGCGACAACGGCGCCGTGGAGCCGATCGTCACCAGCAGCATCGACCTGCGCGTGGATCACGGCGTCATCGCACCCGCCGGCGTCTCGATCACGCCGTCGCTGCATTTCGCACTCGATTCGGGCAATGGCTTGGTGCTGCAGATCTATCCGATCGGCAACGACCCCGGCTCGCCGGATTTCCTGCTGGACATCCTGCCGACGTTCCGTTTCGGCGTGGACGATGGGGGCACGATTCCCGATGCGCTGCTCACGCTGGCGCGCCGAGTGCTGGTGCCGGTGGTCCTGGAGACATTCCTCGACACGCCGGACGTGACGCAGTGGCTGAAGACGAGCCTCGTCACGCCGGCGAACGCCGCATTGCAGCCCGGGACGATCCTGGTGAATGCGGGGTTGCTGGTGCCGGATGGTGCGGCAGGGTTCAACCTCGTGCCGCTGGACGACCTGGCTGACCCGATCCGGTTGGTGGAAGGGTTGATCGGGGCTGCGCTCGGCGCGGCAGCCGGTGCGTTCGCGGCCACGCCGGTGATCAAGTTCGCCGACGCCGAGGAGCCGGGGGATGATGATCCGGGACTGTACATCGTACAGGAACCGGCAGCACCGGCGGCGGGCGCTCCGCGCAGTTACGGCGTACGCGTGCTGCTGCCCGAGTTGCAGGTCAGTGACGATCCCGAGATCATCATCCGCTTGGGTGGTCGCAGCGACTGGATCGAGGCCGCTGGTGGTGCAGCCGGCACGCGTGCTGGATTGAGTTTCTTCGCGATCCGGGACAACGGCGTATCGGCCAATCCGCGATACGCCTTCGACCCGTCGTTCACGATCGCCGGCGTGGGTGTGCACGTCAGCGGTCGCGTGGACGAACCACTCGTCGACCTGGAGGGCTTCCAGCTCGGCGGGATCGAGGCGCTGTTGTACCTGAAGGTGGACTCGCTCACTGGCGGGTCGCCGGACGTGGAGTTCGGTCTCTTCGGCGACATCATCGACGTCGCCATTCCACTCGGCACCTCGGATTCGAACCCGGTGGCCGGCTCGCTGATGTCGGGCAGTGGCGGCGGTGGGGACAGCGAACCGGTGAACCCGAAGTTCAGCGTGCGGGCCGCGTACGTGAACAAGCTGTGGGTGGAGATCGGCGGCGAGGAGCGCAACGAAGTCTGGTTCCCGATCCAGCGCACCTTCGGGCCGGTGACGATCCAGCAGATCGGCGTGCGGTGGATCGGCGGCACGCTGTCGAAGCTGGCGGTGCTGCTGGACGGCGGCGTGGCGCTGGCGGGGCTGGCGGTGGGCGTGGATGACCTGTCGTTGACCATGCCGCTGGCGCGCATCAGCGAGATCGGGTTGTGGGAGCTGGGACTGCGCGGCCTTGCGATCAGCTACAACGGCGGCGGCGTGAAACTGGCGGGTGGCATGCTGCAGGCCAGCGACGAGATCCGCTACGACGGCTTCATCCTGGTGGAGGTGGGCGGCAAGAGTTTCGTCGCCTTCGGCAGTTATGGTGTGGTGGAAGGCGACACGTCGCTGTTCGTGTTCCTCGTGGTCGGGATCCCGATCGGCGGGCCGCCGTACTTCTTCATCACCGGACTGGCGGGTGGCTTCGGCTACAATCGTGGCCTGGTGGTGCCGCCGATCGAAGGGGTGCCGCAGTTCCCGCTCGTCGCGGCGATGAGCAATCCATCGGCCGTCACCGACGACCCGATGGGCTTCCTGCGCGGCCTCGGGCCCTCGTTCCCGATGGAGCGCGGCAGCTACTGGTTCGCAGCCGGCATCAAGTTCACGTCGTTCACGCTGGTGAACTCACAGGCGCTGCTCTACGTGCTGCTGAATCGCGGCCTCGAGATCGGCATCCTCGGCATGTCGCAGGCGCAGTTGCCGCCGGCGCCGGCACCGGCACTGGTCAGCATCGAGCTGGCGATCAAGGCGCGGTTCTCGACCATCGAAGGCCTGATCTCGGTCGAGGCGCGGCTGACCGACAACTCGTGGCTGCTCTCGCGCGACTGCCGGCTCACCGGTGGCTTCGCATTCTTCCTCTGGTTCGCCGGCGAACATGCGGGTGACTTCGTCATCACCGTCGGTGGCTACCATCCGCGCTTCACCAAGCCGGCGCATTACCCCGACGTGCCACGACTGGGATTCAACTGGCGCATCGGCAGCGCGATCACGATCAAGGGTGAGGCCTACTTCGCGCTGACGCCGCGCGAGATGATGGCCGGTGGCCTGCTCGAGGCGAGCTACGACAGCGGCGACATCTCGGCCTGGTTCCGGGTCTGGGCCAACGCCTGCATCATGTGGAAGCCGTTCTGGTTCGAGTTCGACGGCGGCATCAGCATCGGTGTGAAGGTGGACACCTGGCTGGGCACGGTGCGGGTTGAGGTCGGCGCCACGTTCTGGATCTGGGGGCCGTCGATCGGCGGCGAAGCCACGGTGGACCTCTGGATCGTGAGCTTCACGATCGAGTTCGGGGCGTCGTACAACAAACCGCAGCCGAAACTGTCGTGGGACGAGTTCCGACGCACATTGCTGCCGCCGGAGGACGACAAGCTGTTCAGCGGCAACGTGGAGCGCGGCCTGATCAGCGGATCGCCCGCACGCGGACCGTGGCTGGTGTTGCCGGAGTTCATCCTGCGCAGCGACGTGTTCATCGCCAGCAGCGGCGTGCGCTTCGGCGGTGGCACGGCCGCCACGAGGACGTTCGCCGACCAGGGTGAGGTGGACGTGCGGCCGATGCAGGTGGCCAACGTGCGCAGCCTGCACATCGTGCGCGTGATCCGCGTACGCGACGGCGCCGACCTCACCAACCGCTTCCAGCAACGTGAGGAGCTGGGTGGCAACGTGGCGCGCGCGCTGTGGGACACCAACACCGGCAACCCGTCCGACACCGTCATCCCGGCGCTGAACGGCACCCGTCTCGTCGCCGAGTTCGACTCCGCGAAGCTGGATTCGACCGGTCGCATTCCGTGGACGAAGCTGTTCGACGAAGGGCGCCGTCACCCGCTGCCGTTCGCGCGCGAACTGCTCGATCGAATCTCCGTCGATCCCGCGGCGCGTCGCGCGTTCGAGCTCGATGTGAAGGCGCTCAACGCACAGCGTGCGCTGCTGGCTGCGGATGTCGTGCTGCGTGCCGACGCCTGGGCCGAGCGACGCGGCGCGACGCTGCAGGCCTTGTCAAACGAAGGCGTCCGCGTGTCGGCCAAGGCATCGCAGGGCGACACCACACCACGCGGCACCTTCCGTCGCGGCCGTCGCAGCAGCCCACCGCTGGTACGTTCGCTGTACGAAGGGCTGAATGCCGAGCCGGGGACGCCGGAGGAGCGGATAATCGAACCCACGCCCGTCGCAGAGCCGGTGCGGAAGGTGAAGATCCGTCCGGAGCTGGAGAGCATCATCCGTCAGCCGGCCGAGGCCACACGCGCCGCCGCCCGCGCGTTGCGTACCACCGTGAGTGACCGCCAGGCCGCCGGTGCACGCCGCGACGTGAACATGCAATCGCTGCTCGCGGCGCCGATTCCCGGTGCGTCGGTGCTGCTGCAACCAGCACGTTCTTCGGTTCGCGAGTCGTCGGTGGCCAAGCGCATGCGGCGCGTGACGCGCGGTGCGCAGGCCTCGGCGCGTGACACCGAGTTGCTGGCCACACTGACGAAGGCCGCGCGGGCGCGTGAAGTACCGATCGGCAACACGACACATCTGGATACCCGCGGTGTCGGTGGTGTGCCGCTGGACGCCGGCAGCACGCTGCGATGGACGCTGCCCACCCGCAACACCGACGGCAAGCCGCCGATGCTGCACCTGCGCGGCGATGCGGCAGTGCGCATCACGGCGCTGGATCGTTCGGGTGAGTCGTTGCTGGATGTGGAGTGCGTCGGCACACGCAGCATTGCGGTGCCCGAGGGATGCGCCACGCTGATCGTGACGGGGCTTGGCCTCGCGCAGGCGAATGAGGTGGTGCCGGCACCGGGCGCGATCACGTTGCTCGAGGCGACGTCGCCGGTGCCGGTGGTGGGCTGGCAGTCGCACATGACGCTGGTCATCGGCCATGCCAACACGCTGCTGGCACGCGGTGCACTGCTCCGGCTCTCCGCGCCGCTGCCGGATCGCCTGCTCACCGGCACCATCCTCGCCGCCAGCGCCGTAGACACCCAGAACGCCGTCGAGACGATCCTGCCGGTGGCGGTACGCGCCATCGCCGTGGTGCTCGATGACCGGGACGACACCGCCGGTGGCGATCTCGCCGACACACTGGCCATCAGTGCCCGTGGTGCATCGCTGGCCGATGATCCGATCGTGGTCAGCGCCGGCTCGCGCACCATCCTGCTCTACGACGTGATCGCCACCGACGCCGACGCGACGACGATTGCCGTGCCGGTGGCGTTCTCCGATGCGTGGTCGCTGAACGGGGTGCTTGGCCTCTCCGCCAGCGCCAAGGAATGGGCAACGCTCCTGACCACCGCCGATCTCGACACGCTGGTCGAGAATGGGCCGCTGACACCGGTCGGCAGCTCGCTGCTGCGCTTCTCCGAAACTCCCTGAGGATCGACTGCGATGCCCGTGCCCGAGATGCCAGCACCCGGTGAAGTCGTCTTTCACGCCATGTGTACACCGGCGTTGCTGGCCGATGATTACGAGTTCAAGGTCAGCCAGGAGATGTACAAGTCTGCCACCGAGACGCCGGCCAATCGCCTCGACACCGGTGCGCAGCCGTTGCCGGGTGCGCAGGTCTATCCGTTCCGCGTCGACGGACCGCGTTTCACGATGGACGCGTCGCTGATCCACGGCGTCTTCCCGCCGACGAACGGTCGCGGCGCGTATGTCACTCGACTGCCGATGGTGGTGTTGCGGCGCCGTACGTTGCCATGGGAGCGTCAGCTGGCGGCGGAGGAGGACATGGCCGACAAGCCGTGGATGGCGGTGCTGCTGTTCGAGGATGCCGAGGTGACCACGCTGTCGCCGTGCACGGTGAACGACGTGCTGGACACCGGTGGTCTGCGGCATCGCAAGGCACCGCTGCTGGCGGGTGTCGATGCGGCCACGCGCGCCCTGCCGTGCATCGGCATCGAGATCCCGCTGGACCTGTTCCGCGACATTGCGCCGATGCTCTCCGAAATGCCGCTGCTGACGCATGTGCGGCAGGTGAACACCGACGACAAGGAGTTGATGGGCATGGACGACGATGGCTGGTTTGCCGTCGTCGTCGGCAATCGCCTCCCGGCGCCAGGGAAGAAGTACACGGCCTGCCTGGTCTCGATGGAAGGGGTGCAGACGTATTTGCCCACGCCGCAACAGGCGGCGGTGCTCACCAAGAACGACCTCGGCGTGAACGTAGTCGGCCAGTTTGCCGAGATCGCGGAGCGTCACATGGCGTCGGCGGTGATCGGCGGCGGCGCCGGTGATCGCGCCGCGGTGAAACAGGGCCTGATCGAGCAGATGATCAGCGCCGACAACGCGTACACGCACCTCTCGGTCGATCCAGCGTCATCGCCCAAGTCGAGCATCTCGAGCGTGAGTCGCAGCGGCGGTGATCGCTGGACCAAGGTGAAGACCAGTGAGGGCCGCAGGACGGACGTCCTCTTTCAGGCCGAGACGCTGCGCCTGTTCTGTCTCGCGCAGTGGAAGTTCGAGTGCCTCGAAGGCGGTGACTTCGAGGCGATCATGCAGGCGCTGCCAGACAACGGTGGCGTGGCGGTATTGGGCATGCCGCCATCGCTGGCACAGGCACCAGGCGGCATCCGCACCGCATCCTGGACGGCCGCGCTGGATACCGGTCATGTCCCGCTCGAGAACCAGACGCGCGAAGGCGAGCGCACCATCGGGTGGTATCGCGGGCCGCTGACACCGGTGGCGGTGACGCGCAGCGCGGAAGGTCCGTTCCACACGGCGGACCAGGCGCGTCGTCTCGATCCGGCCACCGGCCTCGAGAATCTGGGCTATGCCGCCGCATTCGAGGTGGGACGCCTGCTGGCGCTCAGCGATCCGCGCTTCGCGCTCGACCTGCTGCGCTGGCGTCGCGGCGATCGCATGCTGGTGGACGTGAAGGTCACGTTCGACATCCTCAATCGCTTCGCACGCACGATGGTCACCGACATCCGCTTCGAGCGGGAGATGCTGATGAAGGTGCCCTCGTTCCTCGGCACGTCGGGCAACGTGCGATTCGGTGCGGTGATGAAACGCGCTGGTGCCACCGGCCTTGGCGTGCTGCGCGACCCGACTGGCCTGGCCGACGTCCGTGCCAAGCTGCCGGGGCTCTCGCTCGACGCGGTGAGCGAGGCACGCGGCATCGATCGCGAGATCCTGCGCCCGCTGCTGGAGGGTGTCGTCATCGGCGGCGGGATGGTGCTCGAGGCCATCGGGCTGAATGTCACACCGGTGCTCGACGCCGATCTCGACACGATCACCAAGACCGTCGGGCAGCAGTTCGCGCCGCTCACCGATGTGTTCTCCACCGGTTTCCGCGATCTCACGCGGCCAGGGATCTGATGCCCATGCCCACGCACCGGAGCGCGCGATGATCAACTGGCTCAAGAGCCGCGAGTACGTCGGCACCATCTACGGCAAGGCCGAGGCGGCGTACGCGGCGGAGAATCGAGTGCCGGAACCGCTGCGCAACTTCCTCGCGCGACTGCGCCTGCTGTACGGCGTGCCCTTCAACTACCTCGTGCCGGACAGCCGCCTGCTGCCGGTGGAGTCGATCCGCTTCTTCTACATCGATCGCAACTTCACCGACCGACTGGTGGATGGCGCGCTGAGTGTCGGCAAGGCCACCACCCGCGAGTTCTTGCACGCGAAGGCCATGAACGGGGACGTGCGCCAGCGTGTGGATGAAGAGGAGCACCTCCTGCGCCGGCAGCTGCGCGGCGAGGGCGGCAAGGTCATCGTGCCGGTGACGCCTGAACTCACCGGGCTGCTGTTGCGATCGCGGGCGGTCTCGGGCTGGCCGGGTCTGGAGGTGAAGGCATATCGCGGCACCACCAAGGCAACCGCCACCGGCAAGGGAACAAAGCTGCCGCTGCTGCGCATGGATCGCCTGGCACCCGATGTGATGCTCTGCATCTTCGACGGTGTGCCGACACGGGTGGACATCGAGGAACCACGCGAAGGCATCCAGTTCGGTGTGGACTTGCACGAGCCCAAACCGGATGGCAACCCGACGCCGGATGACGACGTGCCGAGCGGATTCAAGCTCAAGCTGCGCTGGCTGCGCGGTGCGAACACCGGCCAGCAGGTGGGGCGTGAAACGCCGGCCGTCGTCACGCCGTTGCCCGCGCCGCTAGCGGTGCCGGTGCGCAAGTCCAACCGTCGCGTGATCCACGTCGCGGCGCTGCGTGATGCCCTGAAGCAGCGGCTGGATGCGATCGGCGGCGCTGATGCCAGTCCCGGCGCCGCACTCACGTCGGGTGAGCTCGCGCTCGAGATGTTCCAGTTTCCATTCCGCCAGCGTTTCGAGGACAACGGTGATCCCAAGCAGGCTGGCGGTCGGGCCTGGAACGCGGGATCGATGTACATCGATGCACCGCTCCGGGTGAGTGTGATGACCAAGCCGCTCAGCAACGCGGAGCTGCAGGTGCTGTTTCCCGTCGTGAACCTGGGGTGACCGATGGCTGATCGTTCGTTTCACGTCGAACTCGCGGCGCGCAACTTCCAGTTCGCGTTCGGCACCAACCCGGCCGAGGTGATCAGCTGGGACAGCGGCGCCTGGCGTGGCCCGCGACTGCTGGTGCCGATCACCGTGGACGCACTGGTGGTGCCGCCGACCGGCGCCGCCGCGTCGCAGTGGGCCGACGTGCAGGTGGATCCCATCGACGCGGCGGCGTCCCGCCCCGCGCCGTTCGACCTCATCACCGGTCGGGAACCCGGCGTGCACCTGCACTGGGCGTTACCGGACGGATTGACGAAGGGCGTCGGCGCCCGCGCGCGCGACGACCTGCCGCTCGCCGCCGGTGTCGATGCCGCCGCCGAACAGCCGGAGCAACGCTCGACCGAGCGCACCACCTATCGCCCCATCCCTGACCGCTGGCTGGTGGCGCGCGTCGTGGCCGGTGCGACGGGCTCCTCGCCACGCACCGCCGCCGCGTGGGTGATCGAGGGTGCGCTCGATCCGGCGCAGCGTCGCGTGACACCGCTCGCGCAATGGACCGAGAATCGGTCCGACGCACCGGCGACGCCCATCACTGCCGTCGGTCCCGGTGACCCGACCTTCGCCGTGTACTACGACAACGTGCGCAACCTGCTCGGCTTCCACGATCCGCTGGACGGCGTGGCGCGCGGACCGCTCACCTATCTGGTCAGCGGCTGGTACAGCGAAGTGGATCGCGATCCGCTGCACGCGCCGCGCACCGAACGCGCCTGGTACGCGGCGCTCGATGCACTGGGCTGGACGATCCCGGGCGCGACTGCACGCGTGGACGAAGCGGCGCGTCGGGCCGAGAAGGCCCGCACGGAGCTGGGGCTGAACGAAGTGGTGAAGGACGCGCGGCCGGTGTTCGAGGTGGTGGACGCGACGCCCGCCGCACCGGCCAAGGGAACGACGAAGCCGACGGCCGCCAAGGAGACGACGGTGCACATGGGCAGCGGTGCCGCCAAGTTCTCGCGCAACGCCGACTCGCGTCAGTCGAAGAAGGGCATGTACCTGGCCGCCAAGCAGCGCTACTTCGAGTTGTACTGGCCGCGCCAGTTGCTCTGCCACGGTGCGGTGTACGACGTGGCGTGGAACGGCCGCGGCGGTGGGTTCGACGTGCCGTCTGCCGGTGTGCCTGCGGCCGGATCGGTGAGCGTGGCGCTGGGCAACAGCGGCGCGCAGGCGCTGGCCGCACTGGTCGCGTCGCGCGATGGCACCCCGGGCCTCGAACGGACGCTGGCCGCCTTCCACCACGGCTCACTCAGTGATCTCGCACTCGAGAGTGGCATCATGCGGCTCGAGTCCACGTTGCATGCCGAGGATTTCACGTCGCGCCCTGGCGGCTTCGTGGTGGCGGAGATCGAGCAGGGCGACATGTTCCCGCCCGCCAGCGGCAGCGAGAACAGTCCACGGCCACCGGGTCGTTCCGCCAAGTTCGACGTCTTCGACAAAACGCAGCTCGGCGTGCAGAAGAAGTTCTTCAGCGTCGGGCTGGAACTGGGACAGGTGGCCGAGCGCGTGAGCTCGAGTGGTGGTGGCAACGGCCGACGAGACGAGGACGGCGGCACGCCGTCGCGCGCACCCGCACCTCCCGGCAGTGCGCCCGCTGGTGCACCGCGTCGCACCGAGACCGTGCGTCGTGCGATGCCGCGCTGGTACGAGCCGCGCGATCCGGTGGTGCTGGTCAGTGAAGGCCGCCGCAGCTACAAACATGGCGAGGACGGCCGCTTCGACGAGAACGGCAAGCTCACCTGCCGCATCACCGGCGAGACGATCACCAGCATCGCCGTGCACGCGGCCACCAACGATGACGGTGTCACGCAGCGCACGTCGGGGTTGGTGGAGGTGCGCGGGAACGACCTCACCACCTCCGACTTCAAGTCCGGTCAGATCCCGGTGGAGTGCGGCGCGCTGCTCTACGAGACGGTGTTGCAGGATCCGACCATCGTGGAAGTCGCCCGCAACGTGATCGTCACCAAGGCCCGCGCCGATGGCGCCTTGCGGCGCACCGGCACGAAGATGGTCACGCCAGCGCGCGCCGGTCAGCATTACGCCGTCGAGCAGAGTTTGCTGTACGCGCCGTTCCTCAACGATGACATCGACGTGCAGTCGCTGGCCGCGACCTCGAACATCACCGGCATGGTGCCCAGCAAGGTCGGCTTCCAGCTCTGGCGCCGCCCGTGGACGCCGCTCGAGGCGAGCTGGGAAGTGGCATGGTACCCGTCACCGAACGGCGAACAGGATTGGGAGCTGGACGAGACCGACTTCCGCCTGCGTCGCGACGTGGATGCGGGCGTGGCGGCACCCGCACGTACCTTCACCGGTCGCACGCTGCTCACACCAGCCGTCGCCCGCACGATGGAGAAGCGGCTGCGCAAGTTCCTCGCCGACGAACAGGCCAGTGTGCAGGACGACGCCACACCGTCGCAGGAGGCCGACCTGGCCGCAGTGGCGGCTGACTTTGCGAAGCTCGATGTGCTCGCCACCTCGTTCGGCGGCTTGCACCTCGCGCTGATGGGCCGTCGCTCGAAGCCCGGCCTCAGTGCGAATCCCGATCCGAACGCGTGGGAAGCCATCGACGATGCCACCGCACTCTGGTTGATGCGCGCGGGACACTTCAGGCTCACCAAGCTGCGCGTCATCGACACCTTCGGCCAGTTCCATGACGTCGCCGCCACACGACTCGCCACGCCCGTGCTGGCGGAGGACATGCGATCCACCGCCGGCGCGGCCTTCATGCAGATGCCACCGCGCACCGGCGAGTCGTCGCGATTGATGTTCCGCCTGCTGGATGCCGGCGACGATTCGCGTGAGGCGACGCGTGATCACTCACCTGTCTGCGGTTGGGTGGTGCCCGATCACCTCGACGAGGCGCTGGAACTGATGGATGGCGCCGGTGCGTCGCTCGGCCAGCTGCAGTCGTCCGAGGACGGCCGCACGCTCGAGTGGCAGGGTGTGCCCGGGCAGCAAGACCCGCTGGGCGCACCACCGACGCTGGCGCAGCCACAGGTGGCAGGGTTCGTGAATGGGTTGCTGCAGTGGGGTCTGCGTGATCCGGCACTGGCCGCTGGCACCAACCCGCCCAGCGAGACGGCACTCTCGGCGCTGCTTCGCATGATCGATGCGACGCTCTGGTCGTGCGATCCGGTGGGACGCGCCGGCAACGAGCATCTCTCGGTGATCATCGGGCATCCACTGGCGATCGTGCGCGCCGAACTGCGCCTCGAGGTGGAATACGATGCCGATCCGCGCGCGATGTACGAGGCGGCGCGCACGGAACTCGAGCGCACCGCATTCCCGGTGCGGCTCGGCGAGTTGCTGGCGCTCGACGATGGCCTGATGGGCTACTTCATCAACGACGACTTCTCGCGCTTCTATCCCGTGCACGAATCGCTGGCGCCTCAGGCCCGCCCGTCAGGACCCAATCAAGGCTTCCTCGGCTCGGCCGCGGCCACCCCCGACATGTCGCCCGTGCCCGTGGAGCATCCCTACATCGATCGGGCACCGCTGGTGCACATCCGCCCCGGGCAACGCGTGATGCTGACGCTGCTGCTCGATCCGCGCGGTGCCGTGCACGTCACCAGCGGCATCGTGCCGCGCAAGAAGATCGAGTTGATGCGCGAACACGTGGCACCGGCGCTGGATGCCATGTCGCTCACGTTCCGCGTCGGACCGGTGCTGGTGGATCCGGAAACCATCCGCATGCCGCTGCCCGCCGAGATCAAGGGAGGCTGGAGCTGGGTGCGAAAGGTGAATGTGACGACCTGGCAGGAGGATCCGGTGGTCAAGGCCACGCAGGATGCCCTGCTCCCGGATGTGCCTGCGCTGTTGAGCGAAGGATGGCTGAAGGTGAGCGGAGCGCTGAAGTCGTCCTGAAGGGACAGCGGTCAGCTGTCACGGCACCCACGACGCGCGTCCCGAGCCGCGTCGTGGGTGCTGGCGTTTGCGTCAGACCTTGGCGGCCTTCGCCTTCGGTTTCGCTTTCGTCGGCGCCACAGGCTCAGCCGCCGTGCGCGCACCGGCACCCTTCAGCGTGGTGGCGAGGAACTGCCCGGTGTAACTGCGTGGTTCCGCCGCCACCTCTTCCGGGGTGCCGCTGGCCACCAGCTGTCCGCCGTTCACGCCACCATCCGGACCCAGGTCCACGATCCAGTCGGCGGTCTTGATCACGTCCATGTTGTGCTCGATCACCAGCACCGTGTTGCCCTTCTCCACCAGCTTGTGCAACACCTCGAGCAACACGCACACGTCCTCGAAGTGCAGGCCGGTGGTCGGCTCGTCCAGGATGTAGAGCGTGCGACCGGTGTCGCGCTTGCTCAGCTCCGTGGCCAGCTTCACCCGCTGCGCTTCACCACCCGACAGCGTGGTGGCGCTCTGGCCGAGGTGCACGTATCCCAGGCCCACGTCGGCCAGCGTGATCAGCTTCTGCGCGATGCGCGGCTGGTTCTCGAACACCGTCACCGCATCCTCGACCGTCAGGTCCAGCACGTCGGCGATGCTCATACCGCGGAAACGCACTTCCAGCGTCTCACGATTGAAGCGCTTACCCTTGCAGACGTCGCACGGCACGAACACGTCGGGCAGGAAATGCATCTCGATCTTCACCAGCCCGTCGCCCTGACAGGCCTCGCACCGACCGCCCTTCACGTTGAAGCTGAAGCGCCCCGGCCCGTAGCCGCGGATCTTCGCCTCCGGCATCTCCGCGAACAGTTCACGGATCGGCGTGAAGAGGCCCGTGTAGGTGGCCGGGTTGCTGCGCGGCGTGCGACCGATCGGGCTCTGGTCGATGTCGATCAGCTTGTCCAGCAACTGCAACCCGGTGATACGATCGTGCATGCCGGGAATGACGCGGGCGCGGAAGAAGTGCCGCGACAGCGCACGCTGCAGGATGTCGGTGACCAGCGTGGACTTTCCCGATCCCGACACACCCGTCACCGCCACGAACAGGCCGAGCGGGATCTCCACGTCGATGCCGCGCAGGTTGTGCTCACGCGCATTCTCGATGCGGATCACGCGCTGCGGATCGCGCACCCGTCGCACTGCCGGCACCGGCACGCTGCGCGCCCCGGAGAGGTATTCGCCCGTCAGGGATCCCTTGGTGTTGCGGATGTCATCGATCGTGCCTTCCGCGATCAGCATGCCGCCATGCTTGCCGGCACCGGGGCCCATGTCCAGCACGTGATCGGCGAGGCGCATCGTCTCCTCGTCGTGCTCCACCACGATCACCGTGTTCCCCAGGTCGCGCAGTTGCACCAGCGTCTTCAGCAGCCGTTCGTTGTCGCGCGAGTGCAACCCGATGCTCGGTTCGTCGAGGATGTACAACACACCGCACAGCTTCGACCCGATCTGCGTCGCAAGCCGAATGCGCTGCGCCTCGCCACCACTGAGGCTCTCGGCGCTGCGATTCATCGTCAGGTAATCGAGGCCGACGTCCACCAGGAAGCCGAGACGTTCGGTCACTTCCTTGAGGATCGGGCCGGCGATCTCGGCATCCAATCCCAGTGGCCTGCCCTGGCCGCG
>JANMON010000304.1:0-13347 GCA_031369265.1 Gemmatimonadaceae bacterium
GACTCGGCCATGATCGCGGCCGCGATGCCGAGGGTACCGACGATCACCAGCGGTGCCGTGACCGCCGGCAGCACATGCCGCAGCAGGATGCGCACATCGCTTCCACCCAGTGCGCGCGCGCCGCCTGCACGTATTCCAGCCCCCGCACCACCATCACCTGACCGCGCACCAGCCGCGCCACGCCAGCCCAGCCCACGATGCCAATGGTGATAGTCACCACGCCGAGGCTGGGCTGGAAGGCGGCCACCATCGCGATAAGCAGCAGCAGCGTGGGAAAGGCGAGCGTGACGTCGGCGATGCGCATCACGAGTTCGTCCACCCAACGGCCGTAGAATCCGCTCACCAGCCCAAGCGCGCCGCCCACCAGCAAGGCGATCGACTGCGCACCCAGTCCCACTGCCAGCGAAATGCGCGCGCCGAACAGGAGCCTTGCGAGGATATCGCGCCCCTGGATGTCGGTGCCAAGCCAGTGTGTGCTCGACGGCCGCACGAGCTGCTGACTGAGGTCGATCGCGGTCGGGTCCCACGACGTCAGCAGCGGCGCAGCGACGGCCGAGAGTACCAGCGCCGCCAGCAGCGCAGTGCCGATCACGGCGCGCGCGTCGTGCCGCATGATGTGCATCGGAGTGCGCGCCACGGACGCGGCGGCCGACGTCACATGCCGTCCGGCAGCGGCGGTGCCCCTTCGGGCTGATACTTCCAGCGACGATGCTGCCAGAAGTACTGCCCCGGATATTGTCGCACCCAGTATTCCAGTCGCGCGGTGTACGCCTCGGCAAGTGCAGTGGTATCGACCTCACGATCACCGGTGCGTGGCACCTCGACCGGCTCCAGCACGATCCGATACCGCCCTGACGGCAGCCGCGCCGACATGATGAACACCACCGGGACATCCAGGCGCAGCGCGAAGACGGCCGGACCGCGCGGCGTCTTGGCCGGCCGGCCGAAGAACGGCACGAACGTGGAGGCGAGGCCGAGCACACCCTGGTCGGAGAGGAAGCCCACCACGCGGTTGGCCTTGATGCTGCGCGGCGTCTGTCGCACGGCATGCTCGTCGAAGACCACCTTCACGCCGAAGCGCTCGCGCACCCGCGTCAGGTACTGCTCGAACACACGATTACTCATGTGTCGCGCGATGGCATCGATCGGCACGCCGCGGGCACCGATGTAGCTGCCGGCCAGTTCCCAGTTGCCGAGATGTCCCGTCACCAGCAGCACGCCGCGACCGGTACGGAGCGCATTCTCGAGGTACTCGAAGCCATCGACCTGCTCGAACAGGTTCAGCAGGTCCTGCGGTGACCGACGCTCCATCAGCGCAGCCTCCAGCGACGTGCGACCGAGGTTCTCATACGACTGTTTCGCCAGCGACTTGACGTCGGCGGTTCCGAGCTCCGGGAATGCGAAGGCGATCTGCGTCTCCACCACACGCGCGCGGATGCCGAGCCGGTACGCCAGCACGCCGAGCCACGCACCGACCTGTGAACCCACGCGGAACGGCAGCCACGCCAGCCCCATCACCACCGCCCGGATCGCGACGTACTCGAGCCGGTGCTGCAGCGTGACGGGCTTGGCTGCCGGGAGCGACGCAGTCGCGGACGTCAGGCGGCCACCTGTGCCACGGCGGCATCCTGCAACACCGTGGCGATGGCATCGGCCACCGCCGAGAGGCCGCGGCGCGTCTGCACCTCGACCTGCGCGGCATCCCGCATCCGGTCGAGCTGAGCGGCGTCGGCGCGGATGAGCGTGATCAGCGCCGCCGAGGCCAGTGCATCATCGCGCTCGGCGATGATGCCGGTGTCGCCGTGCTTCACGTAGCGCTCGGCCATCGTGCCGCGCGTCACCACCACCGGCACGCCGAGCGCCATCGCGTCCAGCACGGCGATGCCGCCATCCTCGTGATCGGCCACCACCCAGATCAGGTCCGCCGCCGCCAGCAGTGGGGCGCGATTCACGGGATCGCCGAGGAACACCACCGCGTCGCCGAAGCCCAGCGCGGTGGCGTGCACGCGCACCTCGTTGAAGTCGTGCGGCGCGCCGATCACCAGCGTGTGGATCGGGTGTCCGCGCTGCCGCATGGCGGCGATGGTGCGCAGTGCTGCGGCGGTGGCGCGTTGTGCACCCGGATCGGTGACCAGCGCGATGGTGCTGGTGCCGATGGGTGTCGGCGCACCGACGATCCGCTCGAACTGCGCCGGATCGATCGCGAGGTCGGCGATGAGGCGTCCTCGAAGGCGCTTCACCGGTTCCGAGGCTTCGGCTTCGGTGGTCGAGCTGTGCACGAACCAGGTCGGGGCGAGTCGAACCGCCAGACGGGTGCGGAAGGTGATGTCGGCGGACACACCGGTCCGGATGCGACGCAACACCGCGCCACGTCCGCTGCGACGCACGGCCCATGCGGCGAGCAGGTGCTCGTCCTCGTCGGCCACCATCAGCGCATCGCAGCCGTACTCGCGCAGCAACTGGGCGAGGCGCAACCCGTCGGCGAACCACGAGCCTCGTTCCTCGAACGGAAGCACGTCCAGCGCGCTGCAGGCCTCCGCCACCGACGATGCGGGCGGGCAGACGATGGCGACGGTGACGCCGCGCGCGGCCAGCGCCTTGCCCATCTCGAGGTAGACGCGCGCCAGGCCGTCCCACTCGGACGATGCGTGGAAGAAGACGATCCGACTCATGACTCCACCGTCACCGCATCAGGGAGTTCGCGTTCGCGAAACTGTAGCGTGTACAGGCGGTGATAGGCGCCGCGCTGCGCCAGCAATTCGTCGTGCGACCCACGTTCGATGATGCGCCCGCGATCCAGCACCAGGATCTGGTGTGCGTGCTCCACAGTGCTGAGCCGGTGTGCGATGACGAACACCGTGCGACCGGCGAGAAGTCGATCGATGGCTTCCTGCACCAGGCGCTCACTCTCGGTGTCGAGCGCGGAAGTGGCTTCATCGAGGATCAGGATCGGCGGGTCACTGAGCAGGGCGCGCGCGATCGCGACGCGCTGGCGCTGCCCGCCGCTGAGTCGCGTGCCGCGTTCACCGAGCACCGTGTCGTACCCCTGCGGCAACTGGGTGATGAACTGGTGGGCGTTGGCGGCGCGCGCGGCCTCTTCCACCTGCGCCTGCGTGTAGACGCCCGGCGCACCGAAGGCGATGTTGGCGCGCACGGTGTCGTTGAAGAGCACCGTATCCTGGCTGACGATGCCGGTGAGCCGGCGCAGCGATGCGAGGCGAATGTCCTGCAGGTCCACGCCATCCAGCAGGATTCGGCCCGACGTCGGCGCGTTGAAGCGCGGCACCAGGTCCACCAGCGTGCTCTTGCCCGCGCCGCTGGCGCCGACCAGCGCCACCACGGCACCCTTCGGCGCCTCGAACGACACCTCGCGCAGCACGGCGTCGTCGCCATACGTGAACGACACGTTGTCGAAGGTCACGCCCTGCTCCACCGCCCGCACGTCGCGCGTGCCGCGATCGGCACTGGCTTCGGTGGTTTCGTCCAGCACCTCGAACAGACGCTCGGCGCTGGCCAGCGACGCCTGCGCCGTGGCCGGCACCTGCGACAGTTGCTTGAGCGGCTGCAGCATGCGCAGAACGATCAACAGGAAGGTGATGAGGTCCTCGCCGTTCATGGTGCCGTCCACCAGCACCTGCCGGGCGCCGATCCAGAGCACCAGCACCGCGATGCCGGTGCCGGCGACTTCGGTCAGCGGCTGCGATAACGCACCCAACGCCGAGACGCGTGTCATCGCCTTCGCATATCGGCCGCTGGCATCGGTGAAGCGCACCGTTTCGTGCGGTTCGGCGCCGGTGGCCTTCACCAGACGGATGCCGCTCACTGCCTCCTGCACGATGCTGGTCATTTCGCCGTATTCGTTGCTCAGCCGGCGGTGCCGCTTGCGCAGCTTCTTGAGGATCGGCTGCAGCGCGCCGATCAGCAGTGGCGCCAGCACCAGCGACACCAGCGTCAATTGCCAGCTGAGCGTGACCAGGAACACGATGCTGACGATGATCGTGGCGCTGCTCTGCAGCGAACGCGTGACCAGCTCCGTGACCAGCGCCTTGGTCTGCTGCGTGTCGGTGAGGATCCGCGTGACGACCTGCCCGACCTTGGTGCGCTGGAAGTACCCGAGCGGCAGCTGCACCAGGTGACGATAGACGGTGTCGCGCAGGTCGCGCGTGACGAGTTCCTGCAGGCTGGCGCCGAGCTGCCCACTGAGCCACGCAAAGAAGTTCTTCAGCGTGATCACACCGAGGATGATCAGCACCACCGTCTGCAGCGATCCCATCTTGTTCGACGGATCCAGGAACCGGCCGAGCATCTCATCCAGCAGCCGCTGCACGCCGTGCGAGCCGTCGCCGGTGGCAGTGGCCTCGACCACGCCCGGCGTGCCGCCGAACAGCAAACGCAGGAACGGGATCAGCAGCGTGAGCGAGAAGACGTCGAGCGCCGCCACGATCAGGTTGCAGGCGATCGTGGCGGCCATGCGCCACGAATGCGGTCGCAGCACGCCCAGCAGTCGGCGATACACGTCAGCGGCGGGGCACGAGTTTCACGAGCGGCAGGATCATCTCTTCCGGACTGACCCCACCGTGAAAGAAGCCGCCACGATAGCGACCCTGGTATTCGCGCAGCTTGGTGGGATACACAAAGTAGCAGTCAGCCGCCGCCAGCAGCGTGTTCTTGCCCAGCCCACGCCGCGGCAGCCGCAGCGCGTCGGCGTTCGGGAAGAGCAGCGCCTGCTCCTGCTTCTCGGCCCGCAGGTCCTCGCCGAACTTGTAGCGCAGGTTGTGCGTGGCATCGCGCCGCGCGAACACCGTCGCAGGCGTCTGGCAGAGAATCGAGCCGTGGTCGCTGGTGAGGATCACGGTGATGTTCTTCCGCGCCGCCTCCTTGAGCACCGAGAACAGCGCCGAGCGCTCGAACCACTGGCGCGTCAATCGCCGCAGTGCCACTTCGTCCTTGGCCACTTCCAGCAGCACCGAATTGTCGGAGCGACTGTGCGTGAGCAAGTCCACGAAGTTGAACACGAACGCGCTCACCCCTTCCTGCACCACCGCCGACGCCACCTTGCGCTCCAGCTCCTCCGACTCGTGCGGGGTGCTGATCTTGTGATAGCGCACCGGCACGTTGTGCCCCAGCTCCTTCAACTGCAGTTCGAGCAGCTGGCGCTCGTGTGCGTTCAGCGATTCGTCCTCGCGCTCCTTCCACCAGTCGGGATGCATGCCGGCCATCTCGCCCGGAAAGAGCCCACTGAACAGTGCGTTGCGCGAATACGGCGTGGCCGTGGGCAGGATGCTGTAGTAGTGCGAGCGCTCCTCGTTGAACCACTGCCCCAAGAGCGGGGCCAGGCCCAGCCACTGGTCGAGGCGCAGGCAGTCCACCACGATGAAGCAGGCTGCCTTCTCGGTGGTCAGCAGCGGTGCGACGTGTTCGGCCACGATGTCAATCGACAGCGGCGGCCGGTCGCCCTGCAGGTCGGCCAGCCACGACGGATACTGCCGTCGGATGAAGTGCGCGAACTCGCGACGCATGGCGGGATAGAGCCCCACCAGCGACTCGCGCAGCCCGCCCTCACCGGCCTCGTCCAGCGCCACGTCCCACCGCGTCACCTCCGCGGTGCGCTCGATCCACCCGCGCCAGTCGCTGCTGTAGCCCTCCAGCTCGAAGGCGCGGAACCGCTCCACGAACTCGCGGGCCAGCGCCTGCTGGCGCAGCCGCGTGCCGTCGAGGATGCGCGTGATCGCCGTCAGCACCTGTCGCGGGTTGACCGGCTTCACCAGATAGTCGTGCACCGCCGCGCCGAGTGCCTCACGCAGCGTGCCGTCTTCCTCGCTCTTGGTGATCATCACCACGGGCAGCATCGGATCGATGGTCTGCACGTCGCGCCACGTCTCCAGGCCGCGCTTGCCGGGCATCTGCTCGTCCAGCAGCAAGACATCGAACCGGCGACGCCGCAGCATCTCGAGGGCGTCCTCCGAGTTCCGCGCCATCTCGACGGCGTACCCCTTGTCCTGCAGGAACAGTCGATGGGCCTCGAGCATCTCGGCCTCATCGTCCACCCACAGGACGGCTTTCGCTGGAATGGTCATGGTCCGGCAAGTTACCCCATCGGGCCGCCAGAGGGCCGCCGACGTCACCTGCCGCCACTGTAGCTTTGCGACGTGTCACGCCCCGCCGCCCTCCTGATGCCAGTCGCCGCGCCACTCAAGGCGCTGGTGGCGCAGGCGGCGCGACTGGAGCAGCCGCGTGATCGCGCCGCCGCGCTCGCCTGCTGGATGGTGGCACGCCTGGCCCTGCCGCGTCTGCCGCGCGAAGCGGACGCCACAGATCCCGAAGCGCTCCAGCTGCGCGCCGAGGCCACCCGACGCTGGCTCGGCACACAGCTGCTCGGCGCGGCGGTGAGCCTAGCCGCGTCGCGCGCCTGCGACCTGGCGGCGGAGCGCGAAACGTCGCTGCTGGCCGACGCGCTCGACTCGCTGCGAGACGCCGCCGACGCCGTGCTCGACAACAGCGCCCGCGCCGAGCTCACTACCTTGGCGCAGCTGCTGCGCCGCTCCTCCCTCGCCGCCATGCGCTGATGCCCACCAGCCGCGAATTGCTCTCCACCGTATTGCACCGCCTGGCAAGCGCCGATGGGCGACTGACGGCGGCCCCCGACCTGGTTACCACCGGCTACCCGTCGCTGGACCGGCTGCTGGCTGGCGGCCTGCGTCGCGGAGAGCTGACCGTGCTGGGCGGTGATGCGGGCGCGGGCAAGACGGCGCTCGCACTCGGCATCGCGATCCGCGCAGCGGTGGTGGGGCATCCGGTGCTGATCCTGACCCACGAGTCGAACGTTGAGCGCTGCTGGGAGCGCCTGGTGTCGGCGGAGTCGGGTGTGACCCACATCGCCCTGCGCACCGGGGTGCTGCCGGCTGGCGGCGCCGACTCGCTGCGCTCGGCCGCCGATGTGTTGCGGCGCCTGCCCATCTCGGTCGAATCGGCGCCGCCGACGCCGTCGCTGCTGTCGGAACGGCTCGACGTCGGTGAGCTGCCGGCACTGGTGATCATCGACGGACTGGCCGGTTTCGATCAGGCGCCACGGCCGCTGGCGGAAGCGCAGGCGCAGGTGATCCGCATCGCCAAGCGCACCGCCGTGGCGCAGGACGTGGCGGTGCTGCTCACGGCACCGCTCACCGGCGATCGCGTCACGCTGCCGCCGCCGCGCCCGAAGCTGGCGGAGTTCGGGGTGCTCGGCACCGCCGCGGCCGTTCCGGATGCGGTGCTGGGCATCTTCCGTGAGGCGCTCTATGACGACGCGCCGGACGTGGCAGGGGCATTCGAGGTCCACGTGCTCAAGCATCGCTCCGCGCCAGGCACCTTCGCGGACCTCTACATCGAGCCCGGCGCCGGTCGCGTCGAGGACCTGATCGAGTCGTAACCGGTCCCGACCGGCTTATCTTTGTCGGCTGACCACACCACAGAAGACCTGACGGAGTTTTGCAATGGCCGGCCACAGCAAGTGGAAGAACATCAAGCACGCCAAGGCGGCAACCGACGCCAAGCGCGGCGCCATCTTCACCAAGCTGATTCGCGAGATCACCGTGGCGGCCAAGGGCGGCGGCGGTGACCCCGGGGGCAACCCGCGCCTGCGCACCGCAATCGATGCCGCCCGCGCCCAGTCGATGCCGAAGGACAACATCGATCGCGCCATCAAGAAGGGCACCGGCGAGCTGGAAGGCGTCGAGTACACCGAAATCACGTACGAGGCCTACGGTCCCGGCGGCGTCGCGCTGATGATCCAGGCGCTCACCGACAACCCGACCCGTACGGTGGCCGATGTGCGCGCGAAGCTGACGCGCAACGGTGGGAACCTCGGCACCTCGGGGTCGGTCGCGTTCATGTTCGAGCGGAAGGGCCGCGTCTACTTGCCGGCTGCCGGTGACGAGGATTCGATGATGGAACTGGCGCTCGATTGCGGCGCCAGCGACTTCGCCAGCGAGGATGGCACCTTCGCCATCACCACCGAGCCCTCGGACCTGCACGCGGTGAAGGAAGCGCTGGAAGCGAAAGGCATGAAGATCGGCGAGGCCAAGCTGGAATGGCTGCCGCAAAGCACCGTGCACGTAACCGGTGACGACGCGAAGGCGCTGGTGAAGCTGCTCGACGTACTGGAAGACCTGGATGACGTGCAGAATGTCGAAGGCAACTTCGACATCGACGAAGCCGCGCTCGACGACTGACCGGCCGGAGACACGCTGCTCGTCCTTGGCCTCGATCCCGGGACCGCCACCACAGGCTTCGGTGTGGTGCGCGGTGATGGTCCCGGCAACCTGTCGCTGGTGGAGTGCGGCGTGTTCCGCACCTCACCGCGCGACGCCCTGGCCGACCGGCTGGTGGGCATCTTCGACGGCGTCACGGAACTGATCGCACGACACCAGCCCGATGCCCTCGCCGTCGAGTCCATCTTCTATGCGCGCAACGTGCGCACCACCATCACGCTGGGTCACGCACGCGGCGTGCTGTTGCTGGCCGGTGCGCGCGCCCGTGTGACCATCCACGAGTATCCGCCAGCCGAGATCAAGAAGGCGATCACCGGTACCGGCGGCGCCACCAAGGAACAGGTGCAGTACATGGTGAAGACACTGCTGCGCCTGAAGACGGTGCCGAGCCCCAACGACGCTGCCGACGGTGTGGCGGCGGCGCTGACCTGCATCCTGATGTCGCGGACGAATGCGGCGCTGGCGGCCGTGGAGCGTGCGCGATGATCACGCTGCTGGTGGGCACGCTGCTGGAGCGCGACCTGGCGAGTGTCGAGATGCTCACGCAGGGTGGCGTGGGCTACACGCTGGCGATTCCGCTCTCCACATTCGAGGCGCTGCCGAAGGCGGGCGAGCCGGTTCGGCTGCACACGCACCTGGTGGTGAAGGAGGATGGATGGCAGCTGTTCGGCTTCGCCACCACCTACGAACGCAACGTGTTCATGCGGCTGCTGAACGCGAAGGGATTCGGGCCGCAGCTGGCGCTCAACATGCTCTCGGCACTCAGCGCCGAGCGGCTGGTGCGGGCGATTCGCGAGCGCGACGTGGCCACGTTGCAGCAGGTGAAGGGGTTGGGCAAGAAGAAGGCGGACCAGCTGATCCTGGACCTGGCGGACAAGCTGGACGACCTGCAGCGCGGCGCGACATCGGTGATCAGCACCGGCGGTGCGGGCGTGGACGACGCGGTGCGCGCGCTGCAGTCGCTGGGCTATGGTGTGGCGGAGGCCGAATCGGGCATCCGCGCCGCGCTCGACGCCGGCGAAGGGAAAGAGAGCACGGCGACGCTGATCCGGGCGGCGCTCGCCCGCATCGGTGCGAGATAGCGTTCCGGTGTTTCTTCGGGTATCGTTGCGGGCATGACGCGCGCCGAGATCACCACGCCCGAGGCGATGGACGACGATTCCCTCGTGGAGCTGTCGTTGCGTCCGCAGCGTCTGGCGGAGTTCATCGGGCAGCCGAAGGTGAAGGACTCACTGCGCATCTACATCGACGCCGCGCAGAGCCGGAAGGAGCCGCTGGATCACGTGCTCTTCTTTGGACCGCCGGGCCTCGGCAAGACCACGCTGGCGGAGCTGATCGCGCGCGAGATGGGCGTCAACATCCGCACCACGGCCGGTCCGGCGCTGGAGAAGCCGGGGGACCTGGTGGGCACGCTGACCAACCTGCGCGAAGGCGACATCCTGTTCATCGACGAGATCCATCGCCTGCGTCCGGTGATCGAGGAGTTTCTCTATCCCGCGATGGAAGACTTCCGCGTGGACATCCGCCTCTCGGATGGTCCCAAGGCGCAGACCATCACGATGCCGGTGGAGAAGTTCACGCTGATCGGCGCCACCACCCGGCTCGGCATGCTGACGGCGCCGATGCGGGCGCGCTTCGGCATCCACCAGCAGCTCAAGTACTACCCCACCGAAGATCTCGAGCAGGTGGTGAAGCGCACCGCGCTGGTGATGAACTGCAGCATCACGAAAGATGGCGCGCACGAGCTGGCACGGCGCGCTCGTGGCACCCCGCGCGTGGCCAACCGACTGCTGCGCCGCGTGCGCGACTACGCACAGGTGAAGGCCAACGGCATCATCGACAAGGCGGTGGCCGACGCCGCGCTGGAGCTCCTCGAAGTGGACACCTTCGGCCTCGATGACATGGACGCGCGGATCCTGCGCGCGATCATCGAGAAGTTCGAGGGTGGCCCGGTGGGCCTCAAGACCGTGGCCGCTGCGGTGGGCGAGGATGAAGGCACCATCGAGGAAGTGTACGAGCCATTCCTGGTGCAGAACGGCTTCCTCCAGCGCACGCCGCGCGGCCGCATGGCGACGGCGATCGCCTATCGCCACTTCGGCTACACGCCGCCTGGCGATGCAACGGGCATCCAGCCGTCGCTGCTCTGACGCGCTGCCCCCGTGCGCATGGCTTTGGTGTTGCTGGAAGTCCGTCAACAATGTTCACGCGGGGAACGCGGGGGGAACCGTGACGCGCGGAGGCTCCTCGCCCAAGGCAATTCATTCGAGCAGTTGTTCGTTCTTCTCCTGCTGTTCCCCGCGGCCCCCGCGTGAACACTTTTTGGCGTTGGACGGATCTGAATCGCGGGACGCGATGAGTAGATTCGACGCGTGAAGAATGAGCGAACCCCCGACGGCACCCGTGTCAGCGACTACGACTTCGCGTTGCCGGAGTCGCTGATAGCGCAGGTGCCGATGGCGCGGCGCGATGAGAGTCGCTTGCTGGTCATCCATCGCGAGAGTGCCACCATCGAGCACCGGCGGTTCCGCGACATCGTGGATTGCATCCCAGCCGGTGACGCGCTGGTCGTCAACACCACCAAGGTGTTTCGCGCGCGGCTGCTCGGCACGCGCCCATCCGGTGCACCGGCGGAAGTGTTGCTGCTGAAGGAACTGGGCGACGGCACCTGGGAGGCGATGGTGCAGCCGGGCGCCAAGCTGCAGTCAGGCAAGATGGTCACCATCGCCGACGACTTCCGCATCGAGATGCTGGATGCGACCGAGCGTGGCACGAAGCTGGTGCGCCTGCACACCATTGGTGACGCGGCCGCGGCGATCGAGCGGCATGGGCACATTCCGCTGCCGCCGTACATGACGCGCAGCGACACCAGCGACGATGCGCAGCGCTACCAGACCGTGTACGCACAGCAGGCCGGCTCGGTGGCTGCGCCGACGGCGGGACTGCATTTCACCGAGGATGTCCTGGCGGCGCTGGCAGCGAAGGGCGTGCAACGCGCCGATGTGTTGCTGCACGTGGGTGCCGGCACCTTCCGGCCGATCAGCGTGGACGACCCGCGCGATCACGTGATGCACGAGGAGTGGTATCAGGTGCCGCAGGCCACCGCCGACACCGTGCGTGCGGTGAAGGCGCGCGGCAACGCCGTCTGGGCCGTCGGCACTACCTCCATGCGCACACTCGAAAGCGCGACGGCCGACGACGGCACGCTCTCGGCGACGGAAGGCACCACCGACATCTTCATCCATCCGCCGTACCAGGCGCGGTGTGTCGATCACCTGCTGACGAACTTCCACCTGCCCAAGTCCACGCTGGTGATGCTGGTGGCGGCATTTGCAGGGTACGAGCTGACGATGCGCGCATATCGCGAGGCGATCGCGGAGCGGTACCGGTTCTACTCGTACGGGGATGCGATGCTGATCGTCTGAGTGCACGCAGAGCGGGTAGGCGGCAGCGCGTCGGCATCGGCTCGAACCTGGTGGATCGGCACTTCCTGAGCCGTGTCGCAAGACTGGCAAGCCATCCGTGGAGTCGCCTACTTTCCGGCCTGAGGCTCACCACGGAATCATTGCCACGAGGGTGTTCGATGTCCGAGAAAATCATTGCGGTCTTCGGTGCCACCGGCGCGCAGGGTGGCGGACTGGTGCGCGCGATCGTCGCCGATCCGGCGAGTGGCTTCCGGGCACGCGCGATCACGCGCCATCCCGACGCCGACAAGGCGAAGGCGCTGGGTGACCTCGGTGTCGAGGTCGTCGCCGGTGATGCCGACCAGCCCGAAACGCTCGTCGATGCACTGGCCGGGGCGTACGGCGCCTTTTGCGTGACGAACTTCTGGGAGCACTTTTCGGCCGAGCGTGAAGGTGCGCAGGCGAGCGCCATGGCCCGCGCCACGAAGGCGGCAGGTGTGCAGCACGTCGTCTGGTCGACGCTCGAGGATACGCGGAAGTGGATCCCGCTCGACGACGCACGCCTGCCCACGCTCCATGGCCAGTACAAGGTCCCGCACTTCGACGCGAAGGGTGCGGTGGACCATGTGTTCGCCACCGAGGCGGCACCGACGACGTACCTGATGGCGGCGTTCTACTGGGACAATTTCATCCACTTCGGGATGGGACCGCGCACCGGCGAGAACGGGGAGCTGGTGCTCGCCTTGCCGCTGGGTGGCGTGAAGCTTCCCGGCATCGCGGCAGGCGACATCGGCGGGTGCGCGTTCGGCATCTTCAAGGCGGGTACCGCCACCGCCGCTCAGCGGATCGGCGTCGCCGGTGAATCGCTCACGGGTGAGGACGTTGCGGCGAAGATGTCGAACGCACTCGGGCGCCCGGTCCATTTCGTCGACGTGCCATTCGACACCTACCGTGGACTTGGATTTCCCGGTGCCGAGGACCTCGGCAACATGTTCCAGTTCCAGCAGATCCTGGGCGACGAATTTCAGGGTTATCGCGATGCCGTGAAATCACGCGCACTCAATCCGTCGCTTCAGGATTTCGATACATGGCTGGCGCGAAACGCCGCGTCGATCCCCATCTCGTGAGCCCATCTGGCTGACTGACGTCGGCCTGAACGCCCGTTCGAGACAGCGCCACCAGCATTGTCTCGAGCGGGGCACGCACTTTGACTCGGCTCCGCAGCGCGCCCGCGCTGACTTGAGAGGGCATCGAGTCGATCACGGATGTTACAGTTCGCCGTGCCCAGTGTCTGACTCATTGCAGCCGTGGCGGCGGAGCAGCGTCTGGTCTCGCGTGCGTTCGATCTCGAGGGTGAACTGCTCATCGCGCACGACGTCGTGTCTGCGCGAGGAATTGGTGCCCTGCGATGCGATTGTGCCTCGTCGACTCCGCAAAATATGCGGACGAGTGGACAGTGCTCAGGCGGATGGACGATACATTTCACGGACATCTTCTCTTCAACCACGTTTGATGTCCGACTTTTCCTTCCGCACCTCCCACGACAGTGGCAGCGCACGACTGGGCTGGTTCTCCACGCCACACGGGGTCGTCGAGACGCCGGCCTTCATGCCCGTCGGCACACACGGCACGATCAAGGGCCTGAGTGTCGAGGAGGTGAAGGCCGTCGGCGGCCAGATGATCCTCTCCAACGCCTA
>JANMON010000311.1:0-6618 GCA_031369265.1 Gemmatimonadaceae bacterium
CTGAGCGGGGTTGCTGCTGCCGCCGCGACCGTGGGAGATGTTTCTGCGCCTCGGGGAGTCGGTGCGCGGGATGCTGAAACCGTAGCTGCGGTGTAGACGGGCTGACCGTGTCTCGTCAGGCCGCGGTGAGACTTCAACGTCGTGAGGCGTGAGTGACACCGAGTGAAGCCAAGACGGTGCCCGGACGCGGCGAAGCGCACCAGGCGCTGGCCGTGTTCTTGGGCCGGTGGCGGGCCGAGGGCGAATCGTACGGCAGTCCGCACCAAACTGTCGAAGATCCGAGGAGCGGTGCCGAGCCATGGGTCAGCACTCACTCCGGCAAGTGGCACACTGGAGAGTTCTTCCTCATCCAGGACGAGCGGGCAACGGTCGGGGGCAAGCCAGTCGACACGCTCACCGTGCTGGGCGTAGACGCCGCCACCGGGCGCTACTTCGCGCGCTGTTTCGAAAACCACGGCTTTTACCGCCATTATGACGTTGACGTCAATGAGCGGGTCTGGAGCTTTCGCGGCGAGACGGAGCGCGCGCGGATCGAGTTCAGTGAAGATGGACGGACCCAGACGATCTTTTGGGAGTGGCGCCCGTCAGATGGGTGGCTCCCGCTCTGTGATCGAGTGGCGCGTCGTAACGTCTGAGGCGTGACCGTGCGCTGAATGATCGGGAACATGACTGGCATTCTGGTCCGGCAACATGCCTTACACTCGGGTCAACTCTGACCGCTGTCATCGCCGTCGTCGAGCATCGCGACGTACGCGACGACGCCTGACACGCCAGCACCACACCCAAGCCAGACTACCCACATGGGACTTCTCACCTTCAGCCTCAACGTCACCCTCGACGGCTGCGTCGACCACGAGCAGGGCATCGCCGACGACGAGACACATGCGTTCTTCACGCGCCTGATGGATGCGAACGGCGCGATGCTGTGGGGCCGCGTCACCTACGAGATGATGGAGGCCTACTGGCCGGCGGTCGCTCGCGGCGACGAGAAGGTGCCGCCGGCCATGCGCGAGTGGGCGGTCAAGCTGGAGGCCAAGCCGAAGTACGTGGTGTCGTCGACGCGAGCAGACTTCCCGTGGACGAACAGCCATCACATCGCCGGCGACCTGCGCACGAGCGTGCAGCACCTCAAGGATGCGACCCCAGCCGGCGTGCTCGTTGGCAGCGGTATGCTCGCGACGGAACTGGACCGGCTGGAGCTGATCGACGAGTACAGATTCCTCGTCCATCCCAGAATCGCCGGTCACGGCCCGACCCTGTACCAGACCGGGCTCCCCAGCACGCGCCGGCTCGAGCTGGTGTCGTCGACGCCGCTGCGCAACGGCGCCGTCGCGATGCACTACCGACGGGGCTGACGACGGGTTGCAACGGACGGTTTGCGGTGCGTGCCGCATGTGTGCCAGAGCGTTTCGACGTGCCGACTGACAGACATGCGCTGCACTGCGTCACAGTCTCGACGCGCCTCGTCGAGCCGGCCCCGCGCGGCGGCCCAGTCCGGAATCGTCCTCCGCGACCGCCATGCCGGTCGATTGGCCACTGACCATATTGTGGCCGACCGCGCCGCCGACGCGGCTCGCCCTCGAGGCGCCGATTCACACAGCGGAGGCACGCATGGCCAAGGTCACACCGTTCCTGATGTTCAATGACCAGCTCGAGGCCGCGATCACGTTTTATACCACCACGTTCCCGGACTCCAAGGTCACGCGTGCCGCCCGCAGCGGGGGGGACGGTCCCGTGACGTCCGCGGAATTCGTCATCGGTGGCCAGGCCTTCATGGGATACAACGCCGGTGGCTCGTACTTCAAGTTCTCCGAAGGGTTCTCGCTCTTCGTCAAGTGCGAGGATCAGGCGGAGGTCGACGCATACTGGGACCAGCTCGTCAGCGCTGGCGGTAAACCGTCACAGTGTGGGTGGATCACCGATCACTTTGGACTGACGTGGCAGATCGTGCCACGGCGTTTCATGGAACTCATCGCCGACAAGAACAAGACCAAGGTGCAGGCGGTGATGGAGGCGATGATGAAGATGGTGAAGCTCGACGTCGCGATACTCGAGAAGGCATACGAGGAGGCGCACTAGTCCCGCGGTGTTGTGCAGCGCGCAGCATCCCCTTGACGGCGGTTCGCGCCGCACCTCAGCCGATCACGCGACGAAAAAGTATCCCTTGTGCCCCAGACCTGGGCTCAGGACTCGTTTCGCGTCGTCACCGGGATACGGGAATGGCTTCCGGATGATTCTGCGCGCATCGTGTCGCGCATCGTCAGGGTCTCTGACGTCCAGCGCCAGGCCACTGGCGACCGTATGGACGATGTGCATGCCCGGATCGTAGAGGAAGTCACTTCCCCAGCGCGTGCGCTGCCCGGTCCGGCGGAGGTCGATGACCCGCCTGCAGCCCATGACCCCCCGGATCCTGTCCTTCGTCAGCATCTGATTCTGCCCGCGGTTCGCCGGAAAGTCGCCATAGTAGATCATCACATCGGTGACGTCGTCATTGACCTCGTTGCGCACAAAAGTCGCGACCGTGCTCAATGCCAATTCCAGATTCCTGGTCGCGTCCTGGATGCACTGATTCATGTGCGCGAGCGCGCCCCAGTTCCTGGTCTCACCGCACATCACCACGCCGATACATCCGGAGAATGCCGTCGACCAGAGGATCGTCTTTCCGGTGCGCGAGATGCCGACCCACCCTGAATCGACACCGGCAAATCGCCCAGCCGGTTGTGGCACACCGGATGCCACGAAAGCGTGACTGTGTCGCAGATGCATCGCGTGATGCCTCAGGTTCGCGGTAGAGAAGACCACAGCGCCAGGTGCAAGTATGCGACGCGTATGCTCGCCCGGCGAGAGCCGCTGGGGTGGCAGCTCGCGTCCTGGTTGCCGAGTGCCTTCGGCAGCCTCCGGCCGGCACCGTTCCTGATTCCGGCTGGGGTTCCGTTTGGCGGCGAGGTGCACACGTGCGCGGGCGAGCCGTCTGGACGCCCCTCCGGTGCGATGCGTACCTTGCGACGGGCGATCGGGAGACCCATCCGAATGGCATCGCGCGCGAATCACCGAGTAGGCCCGGCCGGGGAGAGAGTGTCACGCTGCATGCTGAATACCGACGCGCATGGCTGAGATCACCGAGCAGCTCTCGGCTGCCCTCGCCGACCGGTACCGCATCGTCCGCCGACTGGGCGAAGGTGGAATGGCCACCGTCTATCTCGCCGAGGACCTGAAGCACGACCGCAAGGTCGCGCTGAAGGTGCTGCGGCCCGAGCTCGGAATCGTGCTCGGCGCCGACCGGTTCCTGCAGGAGATCAAGACCACCGCGCGACTCCAGCACCCGAACATCCTGCCGCTGTACGACAGCGGCAGCACGGCGGCGGCAACCGGCGTTGGGGCTGGGCTCCTGTATTACGTGATGCCGTACGTCGACGGGGAAACACTCCGGGACAAGCTCGATCGTGAGCAGCAGCTTGGCATCGACGAGGCGGTGCGCATCGCCACCGAGGTCGCGGACGCGTTGCAGTCCGCGCACGAGCAAGGCGTCATTCACCGCGACATCAAGCCAGAAAACATCCTCCTGCGCAACGGTCGTGCGTTCGTGGCGGACTTCGGCATCGCGCTGGCCGTGAGCGCTGCGGCTGGCGGCCGCATGACGGAAACCGGCTTGTCGCTGGGCACGCCACACTACATGTCGCCCGAGCAGGCGACCGCGGACACGCACATCGACAACCGCTCCGACATCTACTCGCTCGGCTCGGTGTTGTACGAGATGCTGACGGGTGAACCGCCGCACACCGGACCATCGGCGCAGGCGATCATCATGAAGATCGTGACCGATGTGGCCCGACCCGTCAGGGAGTTGCGCAAGGCGGTGCTGCCGCACGTCGCATCGGTCGTCGCGAAAGCGCTGGAGAAGATGCAGGCCGACCGCTTCGACAGCGCGAAGTCGTTTGCTGACGCTCTCCGCACGCCGTCGTTCAGCTGGCCCGTCGCGACGCCGATGGCCGCGGGTGCGGCAGGTCTGGCGACGCGTCGGATTGCCGTGCCCGCCGTGCTGGCCGTGAGCCTGCTGGCGATCGCGCTGTCGGCCTGGAAATGGGTCGGCCCGACTCGCACGGCGTCCGTTGCGCGCTATCCGACGACGCTCGGCGCGCCCGGTGCGCTCGATGGCATCACGTTCGGGGTCGAGGCAGCGCTCTCACCCGACGGCGCGTCGCTGGTTTTCCGCAGCCCGCTGTCGGGACCGGGCCAACTCTACGTGAAGCGCCGCGACGACGTCGTCGCGCGTCCGCTGGCCGGCACGGAAGGTGGCTCGGGACCGTTCTTCTCGCCCGACGGCGCGTGGATCGGATTCGTCGCCAATGGACAATTGCGTCGTGTCCCGAGCACGGGCGGAACGTCGCTCAGGCTGGCCGACTCCGTGGACGCGACCTTCAACCGCGGTGCGTGGCTGGACGACGGTTCGATCGCCTATTACGACGCTACCACCCGCACGCTGCGCCAGCTCCGGTCGGGTGAGGCCAACGCCAGGGTGATCGTCTCGCGTGAGATGCTCGAGGGGCGCTTCCCGTGGTTGCCCACGCCGCTGCCAGCGTCACGCGGCATCCTGTTCACCGCACATCTCACGCAGTGCGTGGGCCCGGTCAGCTGTCGCCCGAGCCGCGTGTACGTGTACGACATGCGTCGAGACACGATTCGCGCGCTCTTCGACGACGCGATCGGCGCCTGGTACGTTCCCACCGGACACCTGCTCTATCTCACCAGCGGCGGCACGCTGATGGCGGCGCCGTGGGACAACGCCACCCTCGCCACGACCGGGAAGGCGGTGCCGGTTCTCGATGGCATTCAGGCCCCGGGATTCCTGATCTCGAACGAAGGCACCGCGTATTACCTGATGGGTCGCTCGGAATTCGCACCTGGCGCAGTGCCGAACGCGATGGTGGTGTGGGTGGATCGCACGGGGCACGTCGAGCCGGTCGATTCCGCGTGGCAGGTGAATACCGGGGGCATGTACAGCGGCTTCATGGAGACCGACTGGGGGCTCTCACTCTCACCCGACGGACGGCGCATCGCGCTCACGGTGCTGACCGACCTTGGCACGGATGTCTGGGTGAAGCAGGTTTCCACCGGTCCCGTCACGCGACTCACGCTGCACGCGGGTGTGGACCGATCGCCGATGTGGACGCCCGATGGGCGCAGCATCACGTTTCTCTCGGATCGGCCCGTGCCTGCGGGTTCGCCTCGAACCGCCAATCCGTTCCACGAATGGGAGCAGGCGGCGGATGGCACCGGCGAGCCGAAACTTGCGACGAGGCCGCACGTGGACAGCGTGGCGCGCAGTGTCGTGCCGACGGGATCGAGCGCGACGGGCGCCGCGCTGTCGCCGGATTCGCGCTGGCTGGCCTACGTGTCCAACGAGCAGGGAGAGAACGAGGTATTCGTGCGCCCGTTCCCGAACGTGAACGGCGGCAAGTGGCAAGTGTCGCGCGGCGGAGGCAGTGCGCCAGTGTGGGCGCATAGTGGGCGTGAGCTGTTTTACGTCGCCAGCGGGAAGATGCACGCCGTGAGCATCCAGCCAGGTCCGGCATTCGCTGCGGGTCCACCGCGGGTGCTGTTCACGATCCCCGATCTGATCCGCGCCGGATCGCCTTTCGCGGGCACGTTCGCGATTGCGCCGGGTGATCAACGGTTCCTGATGGTCCGTGACAACGACTGGCTGGAGATGGCGGGCACGCCGACGCTGGTGGTGGTGCAGAACTTCTTCGACGAACTGCGGGCGAAGCTGAAGCCGTGAGGCACGCGGTCGCCGCCTCCCTCGTCGCCGTCAGCATGATGGCGTGCGCCGGCGACACCAGGACGGCATCGGAGCTCGCGGTCCGTGCGTTGTGGGACGAGTACCTCGCGTCGAAACGTGGCCAGTTCGCGGCGCATGCCGGAACGCCATCACCGCTCTGGAACGCTGCGGAGCAGGCGCGATGGCCGATGTACGACCTGGCCGGCTTCTACCTGCCCGACCACGCCGTGCCGGAGGTGGTGAGTATCACTCGCGTCAACGCGGCGGTGGACACGGCCTACCAGATCGTGACGCGGTTCTGGCCACCGAGCGCCACGCCGCGCGACTCGTCATCGAAGCCCGTGCTGACGATGACCGTGTACGCTTGCCGCGACCGCACGCGCTGGGAGCTGGTCAATGCATTGTCGTTCAAGACGAGCCGCTGGGTCCGCGAGTCGCGCGGCCGCATCGCCTACCGCGTGGCGCCTTCATTGCGCTTCGACGAATCGACGGCCCTCCGTGCCGCGACCTTCGTGGATTCCCTCGCGGCCGCGTTCGAACTGCCGCCACCAGACACAATCGAGTCTTCGTCGAAGCGAGTGTGGACCACCGGCGCCGTACTCGCCGAGATGGTGCACGAATCGGGCGGCGTCGGTGCGGTGTCCGAGTATCTGCGGACGCCTGGGTCTCCTCACGCGATGCGTACAGGCCTGGAACGCATCCTCCATCGCCCGTGGCCCACCATCGTCACCGAATGGAGACGGTACGTCAGCCGAATCGCGGCCCACTGAACGACGACTGCATCCCCCGGTTGCTCGGCACTACGGATTCCTGAGTTCTCGTCAGAGTGATGCGGCATG
>JANMON010000314.1:0-5600 GCA_031369265.1 Gemmatimonadaceae bacterium
TCCACCAGCGCCTGAAACAGCTCGTCCATCAGCTTCGGTCGGCTCAGCGTGTCGGGTTTCTCCACGCCCTGCGCCTTGGCAGCGGTCACCAGCTCGGCGTCGGTCATCGCCAGCACGTCGCGTCCCAGCCCAGCGCTCAGCGACGGGACCCACTCGATGCGCCGGAACGGTGTCGTGAACGACGGCACCGCTTCGGCATCGATGCCGGGCGTGCTGCGCACCGCCTCGGCCGCGGCCACGATCAGCTGCTCCACGTGATCCATCATCACCGAGTAGTCTGCGTACGACTCGTAGAACTCGAGCATCGTGAATTCCGGATTGTGCGTCCGGTCGATGCCTTCGTTGCGGAAGTCGTGGCCGATCTCGTACACGCGGTCGAATCCACCCACGATCAGGCGCTTGAGGTACAGCTCATCCGCGATGCGCAGGTAGAGCGGCATGTCGAGCGCATTGTGGTGCGTGGTGAACGGTCGCGCCGCGGCCCCGCCGTACAACGGCTGCAGCACCGGCGTCTCCACCTCGAGGTAGCCCAGGCTGTCCAGGAAGTGGCGGATCGCCGACGTCATGCGGGCGCGCGCGTAAAAGTTCGCGCGCACCTCGGGATGCACCGCCAGGTCGGCGTACCGCTGACGATACCGCTGCTCCGGATCACTGAAGCCGGAATACCGCTTCACCTCGCCGTCCACCACCTGCTCCTTCGCGAACGGCAACGGACGCAGCGTCTTCGCCAGCAGGGTGAGCCCGGCGCACTGGACCGTGACTTCGCCGGTGCGTGTGCGCATCAGCATGCCGGCCACGCCAACGATATCGCCGAGGTGCAGTTCCTCGAACACGGCCCACTGCTCGGCGGGCATGTCGTCCTTGCGGAAGTACGCCTGCAGCTTGCCACTGGCGTCACTCACGTGCGCGAACGCCGTCTTGCCCTTCGATCGCAGCGACACCAGCCGACCGGCGATCCGCACCGCAGGACCGGTCTCGGCGCCCTCGGGCAACAGCTCGCGCGCGGCTGCGGCGAGGTGCGTGCGCTCGTAGGCGTACGCGAACGGCGAGACGCCGCTGGCGACCAGTCTGTCGAGTGAGGCGCGACGATCGAGGAGGACCTGGCTCAGTTCTTCGGTGTTCACGTCGTTGGGATCGATGGGAGCGGATGCATCACTTCGGTGCCGGTTCGCCAGCTTGCTTCAGGTACGCCTCGATGAATGGATCGATGGCACCGTCCATCACCTTGGCGACATCGGCGATCTTCAGCTCCGTGCGATGGTCGTTCACCATCGTGTACGGCTGGAACACGTAGCTGCGGATCTGGCTGCCGAACGACACGTCGGCCTTGCCGGCATCGAGAGCCGCCTTGGCCGCCGCCTGCTTGTCGGCCTCGATCTGGTAGAGGCGGTTCTTCAGCTGCTTCATCGCGGTCGCCTTGTTCTTGAATTGCGACCGCTCCGCCTGCGAGGCCGTCACCACGCCGCTGGGCAGGTGCGTGATGCGCACCGCCGACGACGTCTTGTTCACGTGCTGGCCACCGGCGCCCGAGGCGCGATAGACATCGATTCGCAGGTCCTCCTCGCGGATCTCGATGTTGATCTCCTCGTTCACCACCGGGTACACGAACACCGACGCGAAGCTGGTGTGACGACGCGCCTGGGAATCGAAGGGCGAGATGCGCACCAACCGGTGTACGCCTGCCTCCGGTCGCAGGAAGCCGAACGCATACTCGCCGGTGATCTCGAGCACCGCGCCCTTGATCCCCGCTTCCTCGCCCTCGCTCATGTCGAGGACCTCGATGTCGTACCCTCTCCGCTCGCACCAGCGCGTGTACATGCGGAGCAGCATCTGTGCCCAGTCCTGCGCCTCGGTGCCGCCGGCGCCGGCCGAGATCTCGAGCTGCGCACCGCGGTGATCGTCCGGGCCGCGCAACAACGACCGAAGCTCGTAGGCCGCGATCTTGTCACGCACACCCTCGACGTCGCGCAGCAGTTCGGACTCCATCGTGGCGTCCGGCTCGAGCGTGAGCAGCTCCGCCATCTCGCGCGCGTCGGAGACGCCACGCACCAGCGTGTCGAAGGGCTCCACCCACTGCTTGTACGTCTTCACCTGCTGCACCACGGCCTGCGCGCGTTCCTGGTGATCCCAGAACGTCGGCTCAGCCATCTGGGCCTCGAGCGCCGTCAGGCGTTCCCACTGGCTCTCGATGTCAAAGATACCTCCGGAGCTCGTCGAGCCGTTCGGCATCCGTGGTGAGTTGGGTCGTCAGCTGTGCGAGGTCTGCCATGAGTGCCGGTATAGCCATGAGAAAAACGAGAGCCGCCCTCCCGAGGTCGGGAGGACGGCTCGGAGCGCAGCTGCGCAGGAGCGAAAGTTAGCCGCGGCGGCACGGGTTCTCCATGCCTGACCGCACTCAGAACACCCGCTTTCCTTCGGCCAGCACCTCGTTCAGCGCATCCTGGAAGAACGCCGTGGACTCGGCGACCTCGCGTCCCACCTGCTCCACGTATTCGTCGTAGCTCTTCCGGATCTCGTCGCGGAACAGCTGCTTCAGCGTGCCATTGGAGAGCCCTTCGGCGCGCTTCTGCGGCTGGTAGGCCACCATGTCCGAGACCAGCGCACGCGCCAGGCGCTTGGCGCGGGTCATCGGATCGCTGCGGAGGAATGGATTGATCACCCGGCGCTGGTCGCCGGCGGCGCCTGACACCGCCGCGGTGGCACTCGACGGCGTGGGCACTGCCATCGACACCATCTGCCCGGGCGACGGCGGTGGCGGCGGTACCAGCGGCCGCGCTGCCTGCGCCGCGCTGTAGGCGGACGTGGCCGTCGCGGGCTCGGGAAACGGTGCCGGTTCGGTGGTGAAATCCGCGCTCGGCATCGCAGTCACGACGGGCGTCGGCAGATAGGCCGGCGTGGCCGACGGCATGATCGACGGCGTCGAGATCGACGGCGTCGGACGCGACGGATATGGCTGGTGCATCGGCACCGGCTCGCTGGCGGACGGCGTGGGCCGGCCAATCCCCGGCAGGCTCGATGGGGTGCCAGCGGTGACGGCCGACGGGCGCAGCGGTGTCTGGCGCGACACGGCAGGATTGGTCAGCGGCGTCATGGCGCCAACCGAAATGCGGACGATCGCTCCACAGACGCTGCACCGCGCCCTGACGCCGTTCGGTGGCACCTTTGCAGGGTCCACGCGGAATACTGATCGACAGTCCTGACACGTCACGTTCACTGGAGCGTCTCCTCGGGTGGGGTGGCCGACTCGCCATCGGACCGCCGATCCATTGCCCACACCGATCCGGGCAACGACTTCGCAAACGTCTTCATCTCCGTGGCCAGCTCGCTCACCTGCGCGGCGCTGGAGAAACGGCGACGCTCGTTCGTGACCACACCGATGGACAGCGTCATCAGCGGCACACGGTCGAGTCGACCTCGGCGATCCTTCCCGAAAAAGTAGCCAGCTTGTCGATCATGTGCAGAGTACCGGCACGGCAATATTTCATCGGCTCGCTGCACCAGCAGGTCACAGGCGGCCGGCACACATTCGAGCGGCACGAGGAACAGGAAGTCGTCGCCGCCGATGTGCCCCACGAACCCGCGTTCTCCGGCCGCCGCCTCCACCACTTCGACCAGCAGTTCCGCGACCGTCCGGATCACGTCGTCACCCATCGCGTAGCCGTAGCGATCGTTGAATTCCTTGAAGTGATCCAGATCCGCGTAACACGCGCCGAAGAGTTCGCCGTGCTGGATGCGTGCCAGCATCGCCGCCGCCAGGGCGTCGGCGCCGGCCAGGCGTGTGGACGGATTCACCTGGATGTCGCGACGGGCGCGGCGCAGCGCAGCGGTGAGTCGCGCCACCTGTTCCGTCGCGCTGAGACGGTCGGTGATCACGTCATCGGCGCCGGCATTGAGCCAGGCTGCCACGTCCCCGTCGGCCGTCGCGATCACGGTCGGCACCGTCTGCAGGCGACCATCGGTCTTGAGCGCCAGGATCGCATCACGGAACTGCTGGTAGCCCGCGTCATCGCCCTCGTCCACGCCCAGAAGCACGAGTGCCGGCGTTGCGGCACGAAGCGCACGACGCTCGAGCGGCAGCCGCACGTGTGACACCACCAATGCCTGCGACCGTGCCCACTCATCGACGAGCGCGCCGAGGCTGCCTCCGAGGCGACCTGCGATCAGGATGCCCAGCGGTTCGGGAATGCGCGGCAGGACGGGTGGTGACAGCATCATCCCTGATGGACGATTGAGGCGGCCCGAGGCAAGCCCGCACCGCCGGTCAGAGCGGCGAGGCCTCGTCGATGAGCAGTATCGGAATCCCATCGCGTACGGGATACCGTAGGCGACAGGCCGGACAATCGAGCGACTGTTGCTCGGTTTCCTGACTGCGCAACGCCCCCTTGCATTTGGGGCACCGCAACAGCGCCAGCAGTTCCGGTGCGATGGAGGGCACGGTCACTCCTGAGGAACGGTGAACCCGAAGCGGCGAAGTGCCACTGCGTCCTTGCGCCAGTCGGGCATGACCTTGACCCACAGGTCGAGGTAGACGGCACCCTCGACCAGCCGCTCGATGAGCACCCGAGCCGCAGTGCCGATCTCCCGGATCGTCTTGCCCTTGGCGCCGAGCACGATGCCCTTCTGGCTTTCGCGCTCGACGTACACCACGGCGCGGATATAGATCGGCGACTTGTTCTCGCGGAACTCGTCGATTTCCACGAAGATGCCATATGGCACCTCTTCGTGCAGGATGGCGAGCGCGCTTTCGCGAATCGCCTCGGCGGCGAAGAACCGCACCGGCTGCGTGCTCAACTCGTCAGCCGGATAGAGGAACGGGGAGACGGGGAGGTGCGCCGCGACCTGCGTCAGCAGCGCGTCGATCCCGTCCCCGTGTTCCGCACTGCCGACGATGACGTTCGGCAGGGCCTCGAGTGCCGCGCGATTGCCGACATTCAGCAGGTCGGCCTTGTTGGCCCAGGTGAGCTGGATGCGGGGCAGTGGCGTGCCTGGTGGCACCAGCGACTGCAGTGGCGGCGGCGGACCATTGGTGGCATCGTGCACATAGACCGCGACATCGGCATCACGCAGCGAGGCGATGGCGTTGGCGAGCATGCTGCGCTGCAGTGTGTAGCCGGGATCGAGCAGCCCGGGTGTATCGAGCAGCACCATCTGGTACGTCTCGGTGGAGACGATGCCGACGGCGGAGACGCGGGTGGACTGCGGCTTGGGGCTGGTGATGGCGAGCTTCAGCCCGAGCAACCGGTTGAGGAGCGTGGACTTGCCGGCGTTGGGCTTGCCGACGAGTGCGACGTGTCCGGCCCGAGTGGTGGTGGGTGGATCGTGTGGTGCGGTCATGACAGCGGGCGGAAGGGGCGCCGGAGCCGCGAGTGCGGGGGCGCACGGGAATAAACACACGAAACCCCCGGTTGCGTGAAGCAACCGGGGGTTTCGACAAGGTGCCGGCGACGGCCTACTCTCCCGCGACCTCGCGGCCGGAGTACCATCGGCGCTGTCGGGCTTAACGATCGTGTTCGGAATGGGAACGAGTGTGGCCCCGACGCTCTAGTCGCCAGCGAAAAAAGTCAAGTGATGAAGGCAGCTGATCGTAGGGAATGGAGCCA
>JANMON010000357.1:0-4002 GCA_031369265.1 Gemmatimonadaceae bacterium
ATCGACATCGTCGTCAGCCGCGCTCACGTGCTCACCGGCAACTGGCACGCGCTGTACGACGAAGTGAAGCGCTTCCGCGACGCCTGTGGTGACGCGCACATGAAGACCATCCTCGCCACCGGCGAGCTGGCCACCATGACCAACGTCGCGCGCGCCAGCATGGTCGCCATGCAGGCCGGCTCCGACTTCATCAAGACCAGCACCGGCAAGGAAACCGAGAACGCCACGCTGCCCGTCGGCCTGGTGATGGTGCGCATGATCCGCGCGTATCGCGAGCAGACCGGCCACGTGGTGGGCTTCAAGCCCGCCGGCGGCATCCGCGCCGCCAAGGGAGCGCTGGACTGGCTGGCGCTGATGAAGGAGGAACTCGGTGATCGCTGGCTGAAGCCCGACCTGTTCCGCTTCGGCGCCAGCGGCCTGCTCACCGACATCGAACGCCAGCTCGAACACTTCGTCACCGGCCGGTACGCTGCGGCGTATCGCCAGCCGATGCCGTGACCCACCGCACACATCTCTCTTGACTTCCGTCGCCGACATCTTCGAGACCATGGCCTACGGCCCCGCCCCCGAAGGCGATGCGCCGGTGCGTGAATGGCTCGAGCGGCACCAGCTGGGCACCTTCGGCCACTTCATCGACGGCGCCTTCACCAAGCATGGCCGGACGTTCGCGGTGAACAATCCCGCCACCGGCACCACGCTGGCGAAAGTCACGCAGGGCACCGACTCCGACGTCGATGCCGCCGTGCGCGCCGCACGCACCGCGCTGCCGCAGTGGCAGGCGCTGGGTGGACATGGTCGCGCGCGACACCTGTACGCCCTCGCGCGTGCGGTGCAGAAGCATGCGCGCCTGCTGGCGGTGCTCGAGACGATGGACAACGGCAAGCCGATTCGCGAGACGCGTGACCTCGACATCCCGCTCGTCGCGCGGCATTTCTATCACCACGCCGGTTGGGCGCAGCTGCTCGACTCCGAGTTCGCGGGCTTCACCGGTGCCGGAGTCTGCGGCCAGATCATTCCGTGGAACTTCCCGTTGCTGATGCTGGCGTGGAAGATCGCGCCGGCACTCGCCGCAGGGTGCACGGTGGTGCTCAAGCCGGCCGAGTTCACGCCACTGACGGCGCTCTGCTTCGCCGAGATCGCGCGTGATGCGGGATTGCCGGCGGGTGTGCTGAACGTCGTCACCGGCGACGGCGAGACGGGCAAGGCGCTGGTGGCGCACAAGGGCATCGACAAGCTGGCGTTCACCGGCTCCACCGAGGTGGGAAAGGTCATCCGTCGCGCCACGGCCGGGTCGGGCATCAAGCTGTCGCTGGAACTCGGCGGCAAGAGTCCGTTCATCGTCTTCGAGGACGCGGATCTCGACAGTGTGGTGGAAGGAGTGGTGGACGCGATCTGGTTCAACCAGGGACAGGTCTGCTGCGCCGGCTCGCGACTGCTGGTGCAGGAAGGCATCGCCACGCAGCTCGAGGACAAGCTCCGCGCACGCATGGAAACGCTCCGCATCGGCGCGCCGCTCGACAAGTCGATCGACATGGGCGCGATCGTCGATCCGGTGCAGCTGGATCGCATCCGCACGTTGGTGGACGCGGGCGTGAACGAGGGGTCGCAGATGTGGCAACCGTCGTGGGCCGTTCCCACCACCGGCTGCTTCTATCCGCCCACGCTCTTCACCGGCGTCTCACCGGCCGCGTGCATCGTGCAGGAGGAGATCTTCGGCCCGGTGCTGGTGTCGATGACGTTCCGCACGCCGTCGGAAGCGGTGGAACTGGCGAACAACACCCCGTACGGCCTCGCCAGCAGTCTCTGGACCGAGAACATCAACCTCGCCCTCGACATCGCGCCGAAGATCAAGTCGGGCATCGTGTGGGTGAACTCCACCAACCTGTTCGACGCCGCCGCGGGCTTCGGCGGCTACAAGGAAAGTGGCTTCGGGCGCGAAGGGGGCCGCGAGGGCATGTACGAATACCTCGTACCGACGTGGAAGAAGGGCGCCGAGCCGATCGTGGACACGCCGTTCCCTTCACCGGCGCAGGCATCGAGCAACGACTTCGCGCTGCCCGAGATCGACCGCACGCCCAAGTTCTTCATCGCCGGGAAGCAGGTGCGCCCCGATGGCGGCTACAGCATCACCGTGCGCGGTCCCGACGGCTTCACGGTCGGTGAAGTCGGCGACGGCAATCGCAAGGACCTGCGCAACGCCGTCGCGGCGGCCCTCGCAGCCAAGGGCTGGGCCCGCGCCACGGGTCACAACCGCGCGCAAATCCTGTATTACATCGCCGAAAACCTGGCCACGCGCGCCGGTGAATTCGCGCGCCGCATCGACGCGATGGGCGGTGCTCGCGGCGGCAAGGTGGAAGTGGAGCAGTCCATTGCGCGCCTGTTCACCTACGCCGCCTGGGCCGACAAGTACGACGGCGCGGTGCACAGCGTACCGCTGCGTGGTGTGACGCTGGCCATGAACGAACCGATCGGGTGCCTGGCGCTGGTCTGTCCGAGCGAACATCCGCTGCTCGGATTCGTGTCGCTGGTGGCGCCTGCGATCGCGATGGGCAACAGCACCGTGGTGATTCCCAGTGAACGCCATCCGCTGGCAGCCACCGACTTCTACCAGGTGCTGGAGACGTCCGACCTGCCGGCCGGTGTGGTCAACATCGTCACCGGCGCGCGCGAGGCACTGACCAAGACGCTCGCCGAGCACGATGAGGTGGACGGTATCTGGTACTTCGGCACGCAGGCGGGCGCCGCTGCCGTGGAGCGGGCCTCGGCCGACAACATGAAGCGCACCTGGACCGAGTGGACGCGCCGTGACTGGACGTCCGCCGCGCAGGGTGAAGGGCGCGACTTCCTGCGCATGGCCACGCAGGTGAAGAACATCTGGATTCCGTACGGGGAGTAAGGCCGGCGCTCAGTCGCCGAGCGTCAGCCCCGACTCCACCCGGCGACGTTCGGCCACCGTGACGTGATGCTGATTATGGAGCAGCGTGAAGAGCATCATCTCGCGTACCGTCAGCTTGCCCAGCAGCGGGTGCGGCAGGCGGTGCGCATCCAGCTGCGCTTCCGACCAGCGCTCCATGGCCTGCGTCAGCCCGCGCAGCGTCTCGGAGTGCGTGTCCATGATCCGGTTGCGACGTACCATGTCGGCCGCGCCGCGGTCGGGCGGCGGGGTGTAAAGTCCCGCCGTGCCGCCAGCCTGTAATGCCGCCGAGTAGAGCGACTGCAATTCGCTCATCGAACGCGACGGGCGTGTAGCGGCGCCGAACGCCATCCGCAGCGCCACGCGCGGCACCCGCAGTACCGGCAGCAACGGCGTCATGGCACGCGTCAGGTGTCGCACGTGCTCCGACGCCGACCAGTGTGCATCCATCCGCGTGAAGAACGCCGCCGTGCTGTAGTCGGACCAGTAGTCCACCGCACGTTCGTGCGCCACTTCCAGCGCCTCGATGATCTCGCGACGGTTCGACAGCGCTGCGGGCGCGATCGGCTCACTCAAGACGGCGGACATGACGACACACACCCTGTGATGACGCGACCAGCTCCGGAACTCACCCGGAAGCTACCTCCGAAAACGGCTGTCGGCCCGTCAGCGCTTCGGGAAACGGACGACCACGCCTGCGGTCAGTTCCAGTCGGTGCGGGCTCGCCCACCAACTACGCTCGCGCTCGGCACATATCGTGCAACGATCCATGGAGCAGCCTGAGCAGATGCTTGCAGCACCCGCTACAGTGCTCACCGTGGCCGACGCCGGGCACGATTCGTTCTGGGATGCCCGGTCGATCGTCTGAGTATGATCGCATCGGCGCCCACCGCGTCCGAACGCCCGCCACCGTCCCTGCTCCAGATGCGACTGCCTTCGCTCCCGCGGCTCCTCGCCTTCGTACTCGCCGGTCTCGCCGCACTGATCGTGCTCGAGACGGCCAGCGTACGTCGGCACGGCTACGATCTCGCCGGCCAGCGCATGGCGTTCGACTCGGTACAGAAGAGTGCCGACGCCGCGCAGCCGCT
>JANMON010000014.1:0-26691 GCA_031369265.1 Gemmatimonadaceae bacterium
CCTCCTCGTCGCACACTTCCCGTGGCTCGAGTCATAGCGATTGCGAATCAGAAGGGCGGGGTCGGCAAGACGACCACCGCCGTCAACCTTGCCGCCAGCCTGGCGGTCGCTGAACAGCGTACGCTGCTCATCGATGGCGACCCGCAGGGCAATGCCACGTCAGGGATTGGGTTGTCGCGTGATGACGTCACCCAGACGACCTATGACGTCCTGATCGGCGAAAGCAGCATTGCAGAGGCGCGGCATCGGCGCGTGCAGTTCCCCTCGCTCGACGTGCTGCCCGCGACTGCCGACCTGGCGGGCGCGGAAGTTGAACTGGTGGACCGCGAAGAGCGCGAGCAGATGATGCGGAAGGCCGTGGCGCTCGCCCGGGACGACTACGACTACATCCTCATCGACTGCCCGCCGTCCCTGGGGCTGATTACGGTGAACATGCTGGCCGCCGCCGACGCGTTGCTGATTCCGGTGCAGTGCGAGTATTACGCACTGGAAGGCCTCTCGCAGCTGCTGAACACCGTGCACCTGATCCAGCGCAGCGTAAATCCCGCCCTGGGCATCGACGGTGTCCTGCTGACGATGTACGATGCGCGCCTGAACCTCTCGCGCCAGGTCGCCACCGACGCCCGGGAGTATTTCGGCCCCAAGGTGTTCGACAGCGTCATCCCACGAAACGTCAGACTGGCCGAAGCCCCCAGCTTCGGCAAACCGATCATCCTCTACGACCTCGCGTCCGTCGGCGCACAGGCGTACATGGCCGTCGCCAAGGAACTGATCGCCAGACATCGAGAGACCAGCATCGCATCGAACGGATCCACCCGACGCGCCGACCGCTGAGCCGCGCTCACCGCTCCACTTCCCGACCGCGCCAGACCGACGCCACAGGATCCGATCATGCCCCCTGAACAGCCCCGCCGACTCGGAAAGGGTCTCGAAGCGCTCCTCGCCATGAAGAGCCCCGAGCCCAGAAATCCGGCCGCCGCCTCCACCGAGGCGTCGCCGTCCGTCGGCCTGCAGCACCTGCGCCTGAGCGACATCCGACCGAACCCCTACCAGCCGCGCAAGGAGTTCCGGCTCGAGGAGTTGTCGGAGCTCCAGGCCTCGATCAAGGCGTCCGGCCTCCTGCAGCCCATCACCGTGCGCCCCGCACCGAACGGCGCTGGCTTCGAGCTGATCGCTGGTGAGCGCCGGTTCCGCGCCGCATCGTCGCTTGGCTGGACAGAAATCCCGGCCGTCGTCCGCACCATCGATGACAAGACGCTCCTCACGCTCGCCCTCATCGAAAACCTGCAACGCAGCGATCTGAATCCGCTGGAGGAGGCGGAGGGATACAAGCGTCTGGTGGACGAGTTCGCGCTGTCCCACGCACAGGTCGGCGAGGTCGTCGGAAAGGATCGGTCCACCGTCGCCAACTTGCTTCGACTGCTCCAACTGCCAGCCGCCGTGCGCCGACTCCTGGGAGACGGCGCCATCACACTCGGACACGCGCGCGCACTGCTCGGACTCGGCGATGAGCGCGCGATGGTCGAGCTGGCCAGGGAAGCCGCCAGCCAAGGTCTCAGCGTCCGCGACATCGAACGTCGCGTGCAAGCCGCTCCGGGCAGCAAGCGCGCCGCCAAAACGGTTGCCAAGCCGAAAGGCGGCGGCTCAACGGAGGCACGCGGCATCGAAGACCGGCTGCGCAGACACCTTCAGACCGATGTCAGCGTTCACCTGGCGAAGGGCAAGAATACCAGAGGCGAACTGCGCATCCATTTCTACTCGAACGACGATCTGTCCCGCGTCCTCGACCTGATCCTCGGCCTCGAAGGCGATACCTGATCGGTCTCTCTCCTGAGCATGATTGACTGGTCCGCCGGCCGCCGTGTCGAGAACTCCCAGGTTCTGCACAAACCACGTAAATCATTATATAACAATGACTTACAACACACAAACCGGGTGGGTTGCCCGGTTTTCCACATTTCTGTCTGCCGCGGCGCTGGTATTTGCCTCCGCCTGCGGCCCATCGGATACCAGGCCGGCTGACTCGACGAGCGCGGCTCCGGCCGGTCTTCGGGTCGCACTCCTCACACCGGGCCCGATCTCCGACCAGGCGTGGAACGGCGGCGCCTTCGCGGGACTGCAGCGCATCAAGGACTCGCTCGGCGCGCGCATCAGTCACATTCAGACCAAGACGCCAGCCGAGTTCGATGAAAATTTCCGGCTCTACGGTGAGCAGGGGTACGCGCTGGTGTTCGGACATGGCTTCGAGTACCAGAATGCAGCCCAACGCGTCGCCCCGGATTTCCCGAAGACCATCTACGTCACGACCTCTGGCAACCGCACTGGCGCGAACATCGCCGGACTGGAGTTCGCATTCGAGGACGGCGCCTACCTGGCCGGCATTGTGGCCGGCGCGACGACCAAGAGCGGCACCATCGGCGCCATCGGCGGCCAGGAGATTCCGCCGGTGCGTCGCAGCTTCGCCGCGTTCGCTGCTGGCGCACGATCGGTGAACCCGGCCGTGAAGGTCATCACCTCGTACATCGGCAACTGGGACGACGCCTCGGCCGGCAAGGAGCAGGCACTGGCACAGATCGGCCGCGGCGCCGACATCATCTTCCAAAATGCCGACGCGGCCGGGCTCGGCATCTTCCAGGCCGCGCGTGAGTCGAAGAATGTCCGCGTATTCGGAGCGAACAGCGACCAAAACGCCGTGGCGCCAGAGGTCGTCCTCGGCAGCGTGGTCATCGACCTCCCGCACGCCTTCCTGCTGGTCGCCAAGGAAGTGCAGGCCGGCACATTCAAGCCGCGTGTCATCTCGCTCGGCATGCAGACCGACGTCGTCCGACTGGTCCTCAACCCGGGCCTTCGCGGCACCATCCCGGCGTCGGCGATCGTGGCAGTCGATTCGGTGACCAAGTTGATGGTCGCAGGCACGTTCATGACACCCGTCGGCGCCGCGGCACCCGCACCGAAGTGACTATGCCACCCGCCGCCGCGACACTGACGCAGATCGTACCCTGGCTCGACGACCTGCTGCAGACCGAAATAACGCCGGACTACGGCGGTGCGCATAACGGGCTGCAGGTTGAGCACACCGGACCGGTGACACGAATCGCGGCCGCAGTCGATGCGTCGCTGCGGAGCGTGGAACAGGCGGCGGCCTTCGGTGCGAACCTGCTGATCGTGCATCACGGATTGTTCTGGGCGGGTGCGCGACCGCTGGTCGGTGCACACCACCGCAAGCTGAAATTGCTGCTCGATCACGACATCGCCGTCTACAGTTCGCACCTTCCGCTCGACCGTCACGCCACGCTCGGCAACAACGTGCTGCTGGCTGAGGCCCTTGGCTTGGTGCCGAGTACTACGTGGCATGCCTACAAGGGGGTGCCGATCGGCGTGGTGGTGGAAGCAGATCTGGCCACGGCCGATCTGGTTGCGCGTGCGCGCAGCTTTGCCGACACACACGCACATCACACGGTCGTCACACCATTCGCAGCCGACCGGCGATCGCGGCGGATCGCGATCTGCACCGGCGGTGGCGCCTCGAGCGAGTCGATCCGTGATGCGATGGCGGTCGGCGCCGACACGCTGATCGTGGGCGAGGGTCCGCACCACACTGCGGTGGACGCCGAGGAACTCGGGCTGGTGATCGTGTACGCAGGGCACTACGCGACCGAGACGCTGGGCGTGCAGGCGCTGGCTCGCACGGCCGCCGAACGCTGGCAGTTGCCCTGGTCCTTCCTTCCGGCACCGACCGGGCTGTGACCACCGCAGCGCCTCGCTTGGTGCTCGATGCAATCAAGCGACATTATGGTCCGGTGATCGCGCTCGATGGCGCACACCTCCGTGTCGCCGCCGGCGAGGTACACGCGGTGCTCGGCGAGAATGGCGCGGGCAAGTCCACGCTGATGAAGGTCGCATATGGGCTCGAACAGCCCGATGCCGGCACACTGCATGTGGATGGCGTGCCAGTCACGTTCCGCACGCCACGGGCGGCGATGGAGCGCGGCATCGGCATGGTGCAGCAGCACTTCGCGTTGGTCGATGCGATGACGGTGGCGGAGAACGTGGCCTTGGGCGGTCGTGGTCCCTTGAACCTGCGCGCGACGGCTGCCCTGATCCGCTCAATCAGTGCCGATGCCGGCTTGCCGATCGATCCGTCCGCAGTGGTGCGCGACCTGCCGGTCGGGGCCCAGCAGCGGGTCGAGATCATCAAGGCGCTGGCGCGCGATGCGCACACGCTGATTCTCGACGAACCGACGGCGGTGCTCGCACCGCAGGAATCGGCGGAGTTGCTGGCGTGGACGCGACGCTTCGCCGAGGGCGGCGGGACGGTGGTGCTGATCGCGCACAAGCTGCGGGAAGTGCTGCGTGTCGCCGATCGCGTGACGGTGCTGCGACGGGGACGGACGGTATTGACGGCGGCGGCGAGTGACATGACGGAAGCCACACTCGCCGACGCGATGCTCGGCTCCGTCGATGCGCCGCAAAGGAATGGTGACGCAGGCACCACAGCGATGGCACAGTTCGCCGCGACCGATGTCATCATCCTCGACGACGTCACGGTGCGTGATGACGGTGGCGTGCAGCGCTTGCGGGGCGCGAATGTGGTCGTGCGCGCGGGAGAGATCGTTGGTGTGGCGGCTGTCGAGGGTTCGGGACAACGTGAACTGTTACGCGTGATGGCCGGCAGGTTGGACCCGACGACGGGCCGCGCCACCGTGCCCGAGTCGGTCGGGTTCGTTCCGGAGGATCGCCATCGCGATGCCCTCGTGCTCGATGCGACGCTGACGGAAAACGTGGCCCTGCGTCATGCCGCAACACGCAGAGGCCTGGTGTCGTGGGCAGCTCTGGATCGTGAGACGACGGCACTGATGGCCAGACGGGACGTGAGGGCGCGCGATGCCTCGGTACCGATCCGCACACTCTCGGGCGGCAATCAGCAGAAACTGGTGCTCGGCCGCGAACTCGCCGGATCGCCGCAGGCGCTGGTAGTCGAGAATCCCACGCGCGGCCTCGACATCCGCGCCACCAGCGAAGTCCATGCCGCGTTGCGCGGAGCACGTGCGGCAGGCACCGCGGTGGTGGTGTACTCCAGTGACCTCGACGAAATCCTGCACCTGGCCGATCGCGTGCTGGTGGTGGCGGCCGGTGCGGTGCGCGGCGTGGAGAAGGACCGTGAGCAGGTCGGACGGGCGATGCTGACGGCAGGTCCGTGATGCCGCGTGCAGCCCGTGCGATCACGGAGCCCCTGCTGGCCGGTCTGCTCTCACTCGGCATGCTGGCGGTGCTATTGGCCGTGAGCGGATATCCAGTGGGCGAGTCGCTGACGGCACTCTGGCGCGGCGCATTCGGATCATGGTCGGTGCTGGCCTCGGGGACGCTGGTGCGCGCCACACCGTTGCTGTTTGCCGGACTGGCGGTGTCCGTCGCCTTCCGCGCCGGAATTCTCAACATCGGTGCGGAAGGACAGCTGTTGATGGGCGCCGCAGCGGCGACCGCAGTGGCCGTGTCGTTGCCGCCATCGGCCGGGTTCGCAGGATTGACTCTGGCGCTGGTGGCGGGGACGCTCGCGGGCGGTGCGTGGGCGTCCGTCGCGGGTATGCTGAGGCAGCGCTTCGGCGTGCTGGAGGTGATCAGCACGATCATGCTGAACGTGGTGGCACTGCACGTCACCGGACTATTGGTGCGCGGCCCGCTGCAGGAGCCCACACGCACGTTCCCGCAATCGGCGCTCGTGGATCAGGCATTGCGGCTGCCGCGGTTGCTGCCGGGTACCCGGTTGCACGCCGGCGTGGCGTTGGCGGTGCTGAGTGCGATCGGTCTGGCCTGGTTCCTCCGTTCGACCGCGGCGGGATTCCGGCTACGGATGACGGGATCGAATCCACGGGCGGCGGCGAGCGCCGGCGGCATCGATGTGGCGCGGGTGTCGCTGCTGGCTTTCGTCGCCAGCGGCGCGTTGGCCGGCCTGGGTGGGGCGGTTGAGGTGACAGGGGTCACGTTCGCGCTCTACGAAAACCTGTCGCCGGGCTACGGCTACACGGCGATCGCGGTGGCACTGCTGGCCCGGTTGAATCCGGTGTCGGCGATCGGGTCGGCGGTGGTGTTCGGGGCGCTGGAGGCGGGAGCGAGTGCGATGCAGCGGGACGCGCAGGTGCCGGCGGGGATGGTGGGAGTGGTGGAGGCGGGGGTGATTCTGGTGTTAGTGGCGTCGGAATGGGTTGGACGGAAGGTGGGTGAAAGCGGATCGTTGAATCGGGGGGGGACCCCGCGTGCCGATGAACCTGCACCTCCGATCACGCCACCATCTCCCCCACCGACCACCTCACTGCACGCCACCACCCCATGACCGCCGCCCCCCTCGCCGACTTCCTCGAAGCCTCGGTCCGCAACGCCACCCCACTCCTCCTCGCCGCACTCGGCGAGACCGTCGCCGAACGCAGCGGGGTGATCAACGTCGGTCTCGAAGGCGCGATCATCTCCGGCTGCCTCGCAGGACTCGCCACTGCCTCCGCACTCGGCCCCGAAGCAGGTCTGGCCGCGGCCGGACTGGCCGGTGTCGCCATCGCCATCATCTTCGCCATCGTGGCCGTCGGCCTCGCCGCAGACCAGATCATCACCGGCACTGCTATCACCATGCTCGGGCTCGGCCTCACCGGCACGCTCTACCGTGTGCTCTACGGTGACACGGGCGCCGCGCTCTCGGCACCGACACTCTCCGCACTCGCGATTCCGGGACTGGAGCGGATCCCCGTCATCGGGCGAGCACTCTTCCGGCAACCGCTGCCGACATACCTGGCCGCACTCCTGGTCCCGACGGTCTGGTGGTGGATGTACCGCACCCGGTCGGGATTATCACTGCGCGCGACCGGCGAAAACCCCGCTGCCGCCACGGCGTCCGGAGTGTCATCTCGGCGGGTTCAGGCTCTGGCCGTGTTGTTCGGCGGCCTGTGCGGCGGCCTTGCCGGTGGGACTCTGGTGCTCGCGCAAGTCGGCACGTTCGCCGAAGGGATGTCCGCCGGTCGCGGCTTCGTGGCCATCGCAATCGTTGCACTGGGCCGATGGAACCCCGTTGGTGCCGCGTTGGCGTCGCTACTTTTCGGCATGGCGAGCGCGCTGCAGTTTCTCTTTCAGGCGCTGAGCCTGGACATTCCCTATCAGATCTTTCTCGCGCTGCCGTACATCCTGACCCTGCTGGCGCTGGCACTCGCCAGTGGCAGATACGCTGCACCAGCTGCGCTCGGCATGCGTCCGCAGTCGGCAGCCTAGGACGTATCCCGGCCCGACTGCAGAGACGGCGAACCGATCAGACCGCAATCAGCAGCCGGTGTATGCGCTCGACCAGCGTAGTGTCCAGATGCCGTTCGACGATCGCTGGAGCATCTGCACTCGCGACCCGTCGCCGAAGTCGAGTCCGAGGAAAACCGTCGGGCGCTTGATTCCGTGGAGCTGGACGACAGCGAGCAGGTCCACTGCGATGAGGTCGTCTTCGGTGGCGTATTGCGTCTCACGCCAGACGGCCGACATCAGCGTCGCCGAGGCTGGGCGTTCGAGCACCAGGATCGTCCGCTCCACTCGCGGCGCCGCTTCCAGATTCAGCCGCCGCTCCACGACGGCAATCACGACCTCCACGCCATCCGTCAGCTTCAGTCGGTAAGCCTTCGTCACTCCGAACGGAACGCGACGCAGCAGACCGGCGCTGTCGAGCGGCAGCAGGGCTGCGGCCTTGTTGATCGCGATGACCAGTGCGGCAGAGTCCGCTCGTGAGAGGCTGGCGAGCGAGTCGGTGCGAAGCGGCTCAGCCACGCCCGATTGCAGCGCGAGGCGCCAGCTGGGCGGCTGGTTCCCGGCCGCATCCCGGAGCTGCACCACCGCCCACGCATCGCAGCCCGTGCCGACCGCGGGCTGACCCGACGGCACATACGGACCGAGAGTCACGGAGCCGACCTTTCCGCCTGGCGAGAACAGGTCCACCGTGGCCGGCGCTGCGCCGGCGGGCAGGGCTGCGCTGTCCGGTCGAGGGACGCTGTCGTCCAGCACGGGAGGCAGGACGACCTGCGCCAGGCCCCCATCGCCGGGGAGGTAGATCGCGGAGCCATCGGCCGGGTCCCAGCGCGCGACGGCTGGGGTGATCAGCGAATCGGGTGGTAAGACGGAGTCGGCCGACACCGGGACGCTCGTCGCCGCCTTGGGGGCGGGCTGGTCCTTGGTGCACGCACTGGTCAGCAGCGCGGTAGCGAGCCAGACGGCCAGCCGGCCAGATGACGCGGCCCGACCGGCTGCGTGGACCGGAGGGTTCGGCAACATGCGCCGAAACATAGGGTCCGCAGCCGTCGCGGCAACGCGATGCCGAACCCGGCGTTGCCGATTAGCCTATCGACGCGCCCTGCAAATCATCCTGCCCTCCCGAGGACCCGTGCCCACTGTTACGCCGCCCAGCCCCATCCTGCAAGCCGGGCTCGGCGCCCGCGCACTCAACGCGCTCGGTCTCCATCGCAAGGAGCTCCGCGCCTGGGCCATGTACGACTGGGGCATTTCGGGGATGCAGACGATCATCACCACCGCCGTCTTCCCGATCTTCTTCGTCAGCGTGGCGGCGGATGGCATGGCGCCAGAGCGCGCCTCGGCCTGGTGGGGATACGTCAACACCATCGGCGCGATCCTGATCGCGGTGCTGGCGCCGATCCTTGGCGCGCTGGCCGACTTCAAGGCGGCGAAGAAGAAGTTCCTCATCGCGTTCATGCTGCTCGGTGCTGGCGCGACGGCGGCAATGTTCTTCATCGCACAGGGTCAGATGCTGTACGCCTCGGTGACGTTCATCCTGTCGCTGGCCGGCGCCACCGGCAGCATGACGTTCTACGAAGCGCTGCTGCCGCACATCGCCGACGAATCGGAAATCGATCGCGTCTCCACGGCCGGCTACGCCTTGGGATACTTCGGCGGTGGACTGCTGCTGGCGGCGGCGCTGCTGATCATCTCGAAGCCCGAATTGGTCGGCCTCCCGTATGGTGACGCACTGACGGCCGCCGAGAAGTCGTTGCCCGCACGGCTCAGCTTCGTCGCGGTCGGCGTGTGGTGGCTGGCATTCTCGATACCGCTGCTGCGCACCGTGGGTGAACCACCGCGGGCGCTCGAACTGGACGAGGCCACCCGCACCGCGCCAATCCGCGCGTCGATCCACCGACTCGGCACCACGCTCCGCGAGCTGCGCAACTACAAGCAGGCGTTCATGATGATGCTGGCGTTCACCATCTACAACGATGGCATCCAGACCATCATCAAGATGGCCAGCGTGTACGGCACGGAGCTGAACATCCCGAAGGAGCAGCTGATTGCCGCGATCCTGCTGGTGCAGTTCATCGGCATCCCGGCCGCCTTCGCGTTCGGATCACTGGCCGGAAAGCTGGGCGCGAAACGCTCCATCTTCCTCGGCTTGCTGGTGTACACCGCGATCTGCATCTACGGCTACTTCCTGCAGACGGCACGCGACTTCTGGGTGCTGGCGATCGTGGTGGGGCTGGTGCAGGGCGGCACGCAGGCCCTCAGCCGCTCACTGTTCGCGACGCTGGTGCCGAAGCACAAGAGCGGCGAGTTCTTCGGCTTCTTCAGCGTGTTCGAGAAGTTCGGCGGTATTCTCGGACCACTGGCCTTCGCGATCGCATCGCAGGTCTCCGGCAGCAGCCGGGTGGCGATCCTGTCGGTGATCGTGTTCTTCTTGATCGGGGCCTGGCTGCTGACGTTGGTGGACGAGAAGGAAGGGGCCGCGGCCGCGCGCGCGTCGGATGCGGAGACGATCACGCCCGGTGCCAGTGCCACCTGACGCCGATTCGCTCACCTATCGCGTCCTGGTGCAGGTTGCCAGGCTGGCGGTGCGCTGGTACTACCGCGACGTGGAGATCGATGGCGCCGAGCGCATTCCACGCGAGGGGCCGGTGCTGCTGGTCGCGAATCACCCGAACGAGTTGATGGATGCGTTGTTCGCCGGGCTGGTGTCACCGCGGCAACTGACGTTCACGGGTAAGGCGACACTGTTCGACAACCCGTTGCTGGGCGCATTCCTGCGACACATGCGGGTAGTGCCGCTGCGTCGCACGCAGGACGAACGCGCCGGCGCGACGATCACCGATAGTCAGGCGCCGCCAGTGATGGATGCGGCCCGTAACGCCACGGCGTTCGCGGCGATCCACGCAGCGTTGGCAGCGGGACAGATGGTGCTGATCTTTCCCGAAGGCCGGAGCTGGGATGAACCACGACTGGCGCCGATCAAGACCGGGGCTGCGCGCATCGCACTCTCCGCACAGCAGGCGGGAATCCGCGGCATGACGGTGGTGCCCATCGGCATCAACTACGAACGGAAGGATGGCCTGCGGTCGCGGGTGCTGGTGGAGGTGGCACAACCGATCGTGCTCGACGAGCTGACGCCGGCTCAGGCCCAGGTGGATGCGATCACGCGTGAGATCGCCACGCGCCTGTACGCCGTGACCCTCAACTTCGACGACGAAGCGGAGTCCGACGAGACGCTCGACCTGGCCACCGTGCTGGCCTCCGCCACCGACGAGATCCGCCCACTCGAGGACGCCGATGCGCCGATCTCGACGAAGGTGGTGGTGGCGCGTCGCGCGGACGCCATCCGCCAGCGCCTGGAGCGTGGTGAGCTGTCACCGGAAACCGAGGCCCGCGTGCGCCACATCCAGCGCCGGTTACTGGCGCTGCGACGGACCGCCACCGACATGGGCATCCGGCTCGACGACGTGGCGCTCGACACGCGCCTTCCGGCGGCGGGTCGATTCGTGGTGCGCGAGCTGCTGCTGGCGGTGGTCGGTGTGCCCTTCGCTGCGTGGGGACGCGTCAATCATTTCCTGCCGTTCCGCCTGACGACCTGGCTGGGCCGCAAGACGTCGCGGTCACGGTCACAGCCCGCGATGCACACCATCGTGCTGGGCGTCGCGCTGGTGCCACTGTTCTACCTGCTCCAGACGGCGCTCGTCTGGCGGCTGACGAACGGCTGGTGGGCGCTGGCGTACGCCGCGTCGCTGGTGCCGAGTGCGTCGTGGGACCTGCACTACCGCGAGCGCGTGCGGCAGATGGCGCGGCGGGCGCGCGCCTGGCGCTGGTTCCGCGACGATCCTGCGCTGCAGGAGCGGCTGCGCACGGAGCTGTTCGGCCTGCGCGACGAAGCGGCGGGGATCGCGTCGGGCGTGTCCGCGCTGTAGCGTGGTGGCGGGCACGCGTCCGCCACCGTTCCCCACGTCCCTCACGCCTCCGAGGCGCAGATGATCAAGCAACTCCTGCTCGTCGTACTCGGCATCGTGGCGATCATCGCCATCCGCGCGTTGTTCATCCCTGGCAGCTTCCGGGTGGAACGCTCGCTGATGGTGAAGGCATCACCGGAAGCGATCTTTCCGTTGCTGAACGACTTCCAGCAGTTCGGTCGCTGGTCACCGTGGGAAAAGCTGGATCCGGCGATGGAGCGCCAGATCAGCACACCGTCGGCGGGGCCGGGGGCGGTGTACGAATGGCGCGGCAACTCGAAGGCGGGCGCGGGTCGAATGGAAATCCTGCAGCAGGATCCATCGAAGAGCGTGCGTGTGAAGCTCGACTTCCTGCAGCCGTTCGAGAGCCACAACACCACCGACTACACGCTCACACCTGTGGGCGATTCCACCCGCGTGAGCTGGGCGATGTACGGCCCCTCCACGTTTCCGTCGAAGGTGATGCAGGTGTTCGTGTCGATGGACAAGATGATCGGCGGTGACTTCGATCGCGGCCTGGCCGCCATCAAGTCAATCGCGGAGCAGTAAGCCCGGTCACCGTTCCGGCGGCAGGTAGCGGCCCACGAGATCCCAGTGCCACGCCGGCCGACGGATGCCGCTGCGCGGATCCTTGAGCGGCTTATCCTGCAGGCGATGCGCCGGCAGCCCCACGGCCGCACCATAGGCCAGCAGCAACGCACGATCGGTGCTCACCAGGTGCGCCATGGGTGTGCCGAACCAGACGTGGCGATGCATCCAGAGCCCACCATCCATGGCGTGGATCATCCCGTCGCGTCGCGATGCGAATTCGCGCCACTGGAAACGCGGGTCGGCCGCGCGGATGGTGGCGTCGTCACTCACTTCGCGTCCAGCCAGTTGTCGCCGACACCCGTGGAGACCACCAGCGGTACGCTCAGTTCGGCCGCGTGCTCCATCTCGTGCACCACCAGCGCGGTGACGTCGTCGATCGCGTCCGCCGGCACTTCGAACACCAGTTCGTCGTGCACCTGCAGCAGCATGCGTGCGCCATGGCCATCGGCCGGCAGCCGATCGGCGATCTTCAGCATTGCGATCTTGATCAGGTCCGCTGCGGAGCCCTGCAGCGGCGAGTTCTGCGCCATGCGCTCGCCGAAGGCGCGGGTGTTGAAGTTCCGGTCCGCCACTTCGGGAATGAAGCGCTTGCGGCCGAAGATCGTCTCCACGTATCCCATCTCGCGCGCCTTGACCACCTGCGAGTCCAGAAACGCGCGAATGCCGGCGAACCGCTCGAAGTAGGTGGCGATGAACTCCTTCGCCTCGGCGAACGTGATCTTGAGCTGCAGGCTGAGCGCGCGGGCGCCCTGGCCGTAGATGGTGGCGAAGTTGATGGTCTTGGCGCGCGCACGCATCTCGCCGGTGACGTCCTCCACCGGGACGCCGAAGATGATGCTGGCGGTCTGCTTGTGGATGTCACCACCGGCACGGAATGCGGTCACGAACGCGGGGTCCTGCGACAGGTGCGCGAGGAGCCGCAATTCGATCTGCGAGTAGTCGGCGGCCAGCAGTCGCGTGCCGGGTGCGGCCACGAAACCGCGACGAATCGCACGACCGAGTTCCCGGCGGATCGGGATGTTCTGCAGGTTCGGATCAGTGGACGACAGGCGCCCCGTGCCGGCCACGGTCTGGTTGAACGTGGTGTGGATACGCCCGTCGCGCGGATCGACCAGTGTGGGCAACGTGTCGAGATAGGTGCCCTCGAGCTTGAAGATCTCACGGTACTCCATCAGCAAGGCAGGCAGCGCATGTCCATCGTCGGCCAGCTCCTGGAGCACGCTGACGTCAGTCGAGGCACCGGTGGCGGTCTTCTTCTTCACCGGCAGGCCCAGCTTCTCGAACAGGATGACCCGCAGCTGCGGATTGGAGTTGATGTTGAACGTCTCGCCGGCTGATTCGTAGACGAGCTGCTCGACACGCTGGCGTTCCGAGGCGAAGCGTTCCTTGAGCGACGCAAACCACTGCAGGTCGATCGACATGCCGGCCCACTCCATGTCGGCCAGCACACTCACCAACGGCAGCTCGATGCCATCCAGCAACGGACGCGCGCCGGCCAGCTCGATCAGGGGATCGAAGTGCTGCTGCAGGCGCAGCGTGAAATCGGCGTCTTCGGCGGAATATCCCGTCGCGAGGTCCACCGGGACGCGGTCGAACGTGACCTGGTTGCGCCCCTTGCCGGTGACCTCCTCGTACGGGATCATGCGATGGTTGAAGATCTCCAGCGCCAGCGCGTCGAGGCCGTGCGAGCGACGCCCCGGATCGAGCACGTAACTGGCCAGCATCGGATCGAAGACCAGCCCGCGCAGCGTGATGCCGGCTCGGCGGAGCACCAGCATGTCGTACTTGGCATTCTGCGCCACCTTCTTCACAGACGCGTCCTCGAGCAGCGCGACCAGCGGCCTGCAGGCCTCGCTGTCGAGCGGAGGCAGGTTCTCGGGCAGCTGCTGGATCACGTGCGCTTCGGGGTCGAGCAGGTCGCCCTGCGCCGCACCGGCGCGCACATGCAGGAAGGGCAGGTACCACGCCTCGCCCGGTGCGGTCGCGAAGGCCAGTCCCACGACGCGTGAGCGCATCGCGTTGATGGCGATGGGACACTCCGCATCGACGACGGTCTCGGTATCGAACGCGATCAGCGGCACCTCGCGAGCGCGTGCGATGAACGCCTCGAGGTCGGCCAGCGTGCTGACGGTACGGTACGACGTGGCGATGGCCGGCGCGGCCTCGAGCGCAGACTCCGACGCGACCACGTCGATGGGCGCATGCCCGGCGGTCGGCGGCGCATGACGCGGCCCCGCCGGTGCGTCGCCGAGCTGCCGCGCCAGCGAGGTGAACTCGAGGTCCACGTACACCTGCCGCAATTCCGCGGCATCCGGCAGATGAAAGCGCACGCGGTCGAGATCCAGCGCCACCGGACAATCCTCGCGAATCGTGACCAGCGCCTTCGACAGGCGCGCTTCGGCTTCCTGCTGCTCGAGCGCCTCGCGTGGGCGCTTCTTGGTGATCTTGGCAACGTTGGCGAGGATTGCATCGAGGTCGCCGAATTCGCTGATCAACTCCTGCGCACCCTTCTCGCCGATGCCCTTCACACCGGGCACGTTGTCGGACGCATCTCCAACCAGTGCCAGAAAATCGGTGGTGCGCTCCGGTGGCACCCCGAGTCGTTCGCTGCCGTTCTCCACACCGACCCAGTGTTCATCCACACTGGCTGGGCCACCGCGACCAGGATTGAGCAGCCAGACACCGGGCCGCACGAGCTGGTGGAAGTCCTTGTCGCCCGAGACCACGACCACGTTCAGGCCGTTCTCCACACCCTGCCTGGCGAGCGTGCCGATCACGTCATCGGCCTCGAAGCCTTCGAGCGAGATGATGGGCGTGTCGTAGGCCTCCAGCAGCTTGCGCACGTGCTCGAGACCGAGGTCGAAGTCGGCCTGCAGGTCGTCGGTGAGTTTCTCGCGGGTCGCCTTGTAGTCGGCGTACATCTCGTCGCGGAACGTGGCGCCGGAGTCGTGGATCCAGCAGAGGTAATCCGGCCGGTGCTGCTTCACGAGCCGGTTGAGGAAGTTCGCGATGCCCCAGGCGATGGACGTGTTGACGCCGTGGCTGGTCTTCAGCGGCCGGTTGATGAGGGCGAAGAAGGCGCGATAAATCAGTGCATAGCCGTCCACCAGGAAGAGGCGTGGCGACGTCGGTTCGGTCGGGGCTGGCGCAGTCATGCGCCAAATCTAGGCGAGGGCTGCGCGCCTTCCGTGGCTCACAAACGAAGCAGCAACAGGGCGGCCAGCGCAGTGCCGGCGGTGACGCGCACATTGTCGTCGAGCGAGACCGAGGGACGCTCCACGGCCGCCGCCACCACGCCGAGTCCGAGCGCGGCGGGTAGCGCGAATGCCGCCAGCCACCAGGCGCCGAACGCCGTTGCCACGACACACGCGATGCTCCCGATCAGCGACTTGCCGCTGCCGCCGCGCGAGCGTCGCCAGGCTGTGCCCACCAGTGCCGCACTGGCGTCGCCGACCGCGCCGGCCCAGGTGGCGACGATGGCGACGGCGAGTGGAGCCGTGAGGCAGGTGAGGGCGAAGGTGGCCAACAGCCAGGTGGCGCCGGTGATGCCGTGCGAGGCCTCGTGCGGACGGAGCATCACACCGACGCGGGCCTCGAACCGGGCCGCCACCGACGTGGAGCGTCGGCGCGCGAACTCGACGATGACAGCCACGCCGAAGAGCGCGACCAGCATCATGGCGACGAGACGTTGCGGGACGCCGATCCAGAGCGCGATCGGGACCGACGCCGTGGTGACGTGGAGCGTCTTGCGCGGCAACTCACGTCCGCGCGCAACGCCCGGTATGGTCATCGGTTGAGGCGGCGCTGCAGCGCGGACTGGAATTCGTTGGAGCTGTTGTTGAAGAACGTCCAGCGCCCGAAGCCGCTGCGATCCTCGAAGTAGAGTCGCAGGCGCATCTGGGTGTATTCCCAGTACTGCAGCCGGCCGCGCTGTCCGATGGTCAGTGACTGCGGCTGGTTGTTGCCTTCGATGATCTGGTCGGGCTCGCCGAGGGCTACGTAGGCCTGGCCGCGGTCGGAGAGCCAGCCGACGGCGCCGTCTTCCTTGAAGCGTTCGTTGGCGACACGGATGCGGAGGAAGTAGTCGCGCAGCGCCTCGTTCTGCGGCGTGAGCGAGATGGGGTCGGTCTCGCTGAGGAAGCTGGCCCAGGCCTGCGCACGGTCGGCCGGCGTGCCGTTCTTGAGCGTGCTGAGGCGGGAGCTGCTGGCGAAGAAGCGGAGATATCCGATCATCTCCTCGAACGACGCCACCGGCAGGTCGTCACCGAAGCTGATCAGCACCGGTTGGGTGACGGTGTCCGCCTGTCCGGTACGCCAGACCGCGGCCTGCACGATCCCCACACCGAGGCGGGCGACTGGGACGCGCACCACCGTGCTGGCGATGGTGCCGCGCGCCGGCAAGGTGACGGTGTCCTGCCAGAGTGCGGTGCCCTTGTCGTCGCGCATGGCCACGTTCATCGGCACGCCGCCGGGTGACGAGTCACGCACCTCGAGGTAGAGCGGCAATTCGGTGTCGCGGCCAAGCACCATGGTGCTGCGGGCGTTGGCGAGGAAGGTCGGCCCGGTGGCCGCATTGCTGCGCGGCGTGACTTCCACCGCCACGATCGGCGTGCTCGGCCGGCCGCCGAAACGCGGAATCGTGATCTGGCGCTCCTGGGTTGCCGAGCGCGAGGTGTTGCCATCGCGAATGAGCACGGCGAGGGTGTACGTGCCAGGCGGGACGAGGAGTTGCTGCTGATAGAGCACACTCTCGTCGGTGCGCGTCGTCTCCTTGAACGACACCACCCGAATCGTGTCGGCGGTCTCGGCGCGCGCGGCGACGGTGCCGTTCGATCGCAGTTCCACCGCCACCGAGTAGGCGGCTCGGAACCGGTCATCTTCGCGGACGAAGGTGAACGACAGCGTGGGGAAGGAGAGCGAGACCACCGCCAGCGAACTGTCGGCCACCGGACCCGGGAGCGAGGCAACGGATCCACTGAACGGGAGCGGCAGGCCACCCGCCAGCAGGCCGAGGTTCTGCAGCACCTGCACTACGTTCGACTGCGCAGCGAGATCGCCTCGGCGCGGCCCTGGTGCGGTGCCTTCCCCGCCTGGTCCGGCCGGTCGGCCCGACGCACAGGCCGTGAGCGCCACGCCGAGCAGGCCGAGACAGAGGCGCCGGAAGGGCCTCGGGAACGATGTCGCCTGCTGTGCCATGACGTCCGCCGCTATCACGCGTGAGTAACCGGTTCTGAAGGATCCGAGCGCACCGCAAGATACGGTACACGTGTACCGATTCATTCGTTGCACACCTTGTGACGGCCTGTGCGCTTGCCGCCTTCCCTCGCGCCACGTAGGCTTACCCCCGTGACTCCACGAGACGCGCTGGTTGGAACGGTCATCGCAGAATATGCGGTGCAGGACATGGTGGGCGAAGGCGGGACGGCGATGGTGTATCGCGCGTCGCATCCGACGCACGGCACCGTGGCACTGAAGGTCCTCCGCACCAAGCTGCGGAACGACCCGACGGCCGTGATCCGCTTCGAGCGCGAAGCGGAGTTCGGGTTGCGGGTGGTGCACCCCAACGTCGTCCGTACGATCGAACTGGGTGCCGCGGATGGGTTGAAGTACCTGGCCATCGAGTGGGCGCCGGGCGAACTGCTGGAGAAAGTCGCCAAACGCACCGGTGCGTTCCCTCGGCCGCAGGTCGCCAGCATCGTGCGGCAGATCGCGGCGGCGGTGGATGCGTCGCACCGGCAGGGCATCGTCCATCGGGACCTGAAACCCGAAAATCTGATGTACGACAGCGTCAACGACGAGGTGCGACTGCTGGATTTCGGCATCGCCGCCGAACCCGAGCAGGGGAACGACCAGCGCCTGACGCGTGACGGTTTCTTCGTCGGGACGCTGTTGTACGTGGCGCCTGAGGCGCTGAGTGGGGTGCTGGTGGGTCCGGCGGCTGACCAGTACAGCCTGGCCACTATCGCGTATTTCCTGCTCACGGGCGTGCACCCGTACACCGCCCGTTCCACGCGCGACATGCTGTCGCAGCTGCTCACGCAGCCGCCGACACCACTGAGCAAGGCCGTCCCGAACCTGACCTTCACCGACGACGTCGAGCGAGTGGTGATGAAGGGTCTCGCTCGGCAACCTGGAGACCGGTATCCGGGCATCGTGGATTTCGCGTCGGCGTTGGCGAATTCACTGAGTGCGATGCCGGTGGCGGCGGCACCGAAGTCCGGTGGCCTGTTCGGCAAGGTGAAGGGGCTGTTCGGATCGAAGGACAGTTGAGCGCACCGCTTCCCCCACGCCGCGATGCGCTGGTGCAGCTGCTCGCGGCGCGATCGGCGCGACGCGGCACGTTCACGCTCGCCTCGGGCCGGATCAGCGACTTCTACGTCGATTGCCGCCTGACCACTATGAGCCCGGATGGCCTGATCCTGGTGGGTCCGCTGGCGCACGCGATGCTGACCGAGAGCGGCTGGGTGGTGGACAGCGTCGGCGGGCTGACGATGGGTGCCGATCCCGTCAGCTACGCGATCGCGTATGCCAGTGCGCTGGCCGGCACGCCAATCCGGTGTTTCGCAGTCCGGAAGGAGCCAAAGGGCCATGGGCTGGGGAAGCGGATCGAGGGCTCGTTTCAGCGTGGCGACCGGGTGGTGGTGATCGAGGATTCGATGACCACGGGTGGCAGCGCCCTCAACGCCGCCGCCGCGATCCGTGCCGAGGGTGGCGAGGTGGTCGGGGCGTTGACGCTGGTGGATCGTGAGGAAGGGGCTCGCGAGGCGCTGATGGCGCAGGGCATTCCGTTGATCGCGTTCACGACTGCGGACGAATTGAAGGCTCGCATTCCGGCGCCTTCCGCCGCCTGACGGTCAGCGTCCGTCCTCCACGGCCCGCAGCGGCCTAAACTTCGACAATTCGGCGTGGAACGGTGTGACGAGCTCGTCGCAGAAGACGCGATACATGCCCTCGCAATCGTATTTGACGCGGAACGCCGATGCGGTCATGCCAAGCACGAGCTGGACGTGCCGGCCGAAGCTTTGCGGTGACGAGTAGTCGAGGCTGACGGCGATGTCAGCGATCGAGCGGCGTGGATCTTCGAGGCCATGTGCCGCGCGCACGAGGTTCGCCAGGTCTACGTAGCGCTTGAGCGGCGGCAGTCCGGCTCGCTGGAAGCGACTCATCAGGGTGCCGGGGTGCATGTCCACCAGGCGCGCAATGTTGCGCACGGCGTGCACGGCTGGCCTGGCGATGAACAACAGCTCCAGCAATTGCAGGCAATCTTCCGCCGCGGCAGCGAGCCGGAGTCGGAGGTCGGCGATTGCCGAGTCGATGTTGAAGGAGCCGCGATCGGCGGTGGCCACCGTTTCGCGCAGCAGTCGCCACCCGCTCGATTCGCGGGTATCGATGACGATGCGCATGCCGCTCCTGCCGAGTGAGAGGAGGGATTGCGGGTGGACCCATTCGGCGTTGGTGACGAGGCCCATCATCGGGACGCGCGGATGATCGCGCAGGATGGCGGCCATGCGGATGGCATCGCGGGGTGAGCAGCAGGCGAGCGACAACAGGACAGCGGTGGCCGAGTGGTCGCGGAGGTCGCGTCGGACTTCATCGAGGGATGAGCGATGGACGGCGCGATAGAGGCCGTGGCCTGCAGCATCGACGGCGCTACGCTCGGATGGCGTGAGGATGGTGGTGACCGGCACCGGGCCGCCGTCGCGCGTGGTGGTGATGCCGGGTGAGAAAGCAGGCATGTGCGGCGCACCTCGTGGTGGGAGACGAGGGTAGTGTGTGCGCGGCTGTCAGTCCCTGGTCATGCGAAAGGATGCAGGCGTGGTCGAATCGACGCGTCGCGCGGTGCCATCGCCTGCGCGGGCCGGATAGCTTTCCCTGCAGGTGATGTGCGTCGGCCGGATGATCGCGAGACAGGTCCGCGAGGATGCTGCTCGAGGAAAGTCCGGGCTCCGGAGGGTGGGCTGCCAGGTAATGCCTGGGCGTGGGACAGTGGAGTATCACTGTCGTGCGACGGAAAGTGCCACAGAAAATACACCGCCGTCGGCCGACGTTCGCGTCGGATCGGGTAAGGTTGAAAAGGTGCGGTAAGAGCGCACCGCGTCACCGGCAACGGTGGCGGCAGGGTAAACCCCAGCTGGAGCAAGGCCAAATAAGCGGCGAGGAACGACCCGTTCCAATCAAGACGCCGCGGGTAGGCTGCTGGAGCGTGCAGGTGACTGTACGCCGAGAGGAATGATCATCCATCACGTTCGCGTGATGACAGAACCCGGCTTACAGGCCGGCGCGCATCACCACCTTCGTCTTTTCGTCTCACGCATGACTGTCGTTTTCCGGAGGCCGGGCGCATCACTGTTCTGGCCGCGACTGGTGCCGGTCGTGTGGTGTGTGGTCCTTCCTTGGTTGAGCCTCGACGCGCAGGCCACCACGCGTGCGGTGCGGTATCGCGTGAATTCCACCGCCGTGCTGTCACTCGATCGTGCGCCGGGTGAAGCGGCGCTGGTGGATACGGTGACCACCACGTCACTGGTGACCATCGGCACCTCGCTGGCACTCGACACGATCGCGACGCTGACGATCGATTCACTGCAGCAGACATCCACCGGGATGACCCGGCGCGCCGCGGACGCCTTTTCCCATGGCATCAGCGTGTCGGCGACATTGCAGAATGGACGGCCGCTGGTGACCGGCGACAGCGCCTCGGCCTGCGCGGCGGAGCGACCGCTGGCTGGGTTGCTGCCCGAGTTGCTGCCGCTGCTGCCCACACCCTTGCGTGCGGAACAGCAGTGGAGCGACACGCTGACGGTGACGACCTGTCGCAGCGGGTTGCCGGTGACGACGGTGACGATCGCGGCGTATCGCACGCTGACCGGCATGGATTCCTCATCGGTGCTGCTGGAGCGGCGTGCGCTGATCCGCGCCACCGGTTCGGCGACGATCCGCGAGCAGGTGGTGACGCTCACCGGCACCGGTACCAGCGAGTCGCTGGGTGTGGTGGCGATCGGCCTGCGACAGCTGCAGTCGTGGCGCGCCAGTCAATCGCTCGATTTCCAGCTCACGAACGGCACGCAAACTCGCCGGATGGTGCAGCAGATCACCGACACCGCCACGCTGCAGCCTTGATGACGCAGTCCTGACGATTCGGCTTGCGCGACAGGGCGAATGTCTTGCGCACGGCACGAGCGAAAAACACGAGCGGGGCGCCCGACACACAGGCGCCCCGCTTGGTTTTCCGAATCCGTTCTCTGCGTTTCAGTCGCTGAGGCGCAAGGGCATCAGGATGGTGAGGTACGTCGCCGGATCGCTCCACCCTTCCGGCTCCACCGTCGCGGCACGTTCAGGCGCCTTGAAGGTGAGCTTCACTTCGGAGGTCGGGATGTACTTCAGGATCTCGAGCAGGTAGGCACCGTTGAAGCCGATGTCCATCGGGTCGCCTTCGTAGCGCACCGGGATTTCGTCCTGGCCATCGCCGAGGTCCGGCGTGGTGACCTGGAAACGCAGGATGCCGGCGTTGAACGAGAGCTTGATGCGATGCGTCTGGTCGGACGCCACGGTGGCCATGCGGCGCAGCGCCGACGCCAGTGCGTCCTTGTCGGCGATCGCAAAGCGGTCGTTGTCCTTCGGGATCACCTGCTCGTAATTCGGATACGGGCCTTCGATGAGCCGCGTGTAGATCGTGGTGAAGGGGCTCTTGAAGGCGAGGTGGTTGTCGCCGCGCGCGACCTCCAGGTCCTCCTCGTCGGGAAAGAGCTTGCTCACCTGGTCCAGCGCCTTCGGCATCACGATCAGGTCACTGGCCTGTGCGCCATGGCCGCTGACGGCGACGTCCATCTTCGCCAGGCGATGGCCGTTGGTGGCCACCATGCGCATGAAGTCCGGCTTGAGCTCCCACAACACGCCGTTGAGGATCGGACGACTTTCCTCGGTGCTGACCGCGTACGAGGTGTGGCGGATCAACTTGCGTACATCGGCCGACTTCACGCGCCAGCCATCGCCGAAGCGGATGGCGGGGAACTGCGGGAAATCTTCCTTGGGCAGGCCGTTCAGCTTGAACTTCGCGCGTCCGCATTCGAGGCTCACCTTCTGCTCGCCGGCGGACTCGATCTTCACCGGGTTGGGCGGGAGTTCACGCGCCAGTTCCTGCAGCTTCTTGGCCGGAATGGTGATGCCGCCCTGACGCTCCACGTCGGCCTGGACTTCATGGCTGACGTGGATGTCGAGATCGGTGCCGGAGAAGCGGATGCCACGGTCGGTGGTCTCGACCAGGATGTTGGCCAGGACGGGCAACGTCGTCTTGCCGGGGATGCTGGCAGCGACCGCCGCCAGTCCTTCCTGGAGTTTTTCACGCGCGATCGTAAATCGCATCAGCTCCTCGGAGTGCACCGGATCGACGCCGGGCGAACGCCCTGTGTGGCAATCGAAGCGGAGGTCTGAACTGCCATGTGCCGTTCAGTGTGGACGCGCTGCTGTAATGCTGTTCTATAAATCTTTAACAGTCGTAGTCGTAGAGCACTGTCGGACTGTGGAAGAACGCCGGAAAGTACGCTCCGGCAAGGGTTTCGCCAAGCTGGCCGCCTGTGGATCAGCGGGGACAACGTGACCGGTTTTCCGCACTTGTCATCATTCGCCACCGCCAGGTTGTGGACGGCGGAGCGCGGACGTGGACAGGTGTGGATCATTCGCCGGTTTCCAACAGTCGCCGAACCTTTTCCACACGCGCAGCGAAGCCGATGTCGTCCTTCGCCGCCTGTTCCGCCCGATCGAGCGAGTGAATCACGGTGGAATGATCCCGGCCGCCGAACGCATTGCCGATCTCCACCAGCTGCAGTGCCAGCAACTCGCGACACAGCAACATCGCCACCTGCCGCGGCACCGTCAGCATCTTGGTGCGCGTCTTCGACTTCAGCCCCTCGGCCGTCACGCCCCATTCACGGGCCACAGCGGCCTGAATGGCGGCCACCGAGATGCCGACAGGGGCCGGAGCACCCCCATCGCTGCGGAAGCGGTCACGGAGGGCCTCACGCGCCAGCTCGACGGTGATGTCGGCGTGCTTCAGCGACGCGTAGGCCAGCAGCTTGATGATGGCGCCTTCCAGCTCGCGCACGTTCGAGCGCACGTTGTCGGCGATGACCTGGATCACGTCATCGGGAATCGTGAGCTCGAGGTGATCCAGTTCCGCCTTCCGCCGCAGAATGGCGACGCGATGCTCCACATCGGGGAGCGCGATGTCGGCCACCATGCCCCACTGGAAGCGGCTCACCAGTCGCGCCTCGAGGCCCGGGATCTCCGAGGGCGGGCGATCGGAGGTCAGGATGATCTGCCGGCCGGCCTCGTAGATGGCGTTGAAGGTGTGGAAGAACTCTTCCTGGGTGGCTTCCTTGCCCTTCAGGAACTGCACATCGTCCACCAGCAGCAGGTCGGTCTCGCGGTAGCGGCGCCGGAAGTCCTGCGTGGTGCGACTCTGGATGGAGCCCACCAGCTCGTTGGTGAACTGTTCGGTGCCGACGAAGGTGATCCGGGTGCCGGCGTCGCGCTTGAGGAGTTCGTGCGCGACGGCCTGCATCAGGTGCGTCTTGCCCAGCCCCGTGTCGCCGTAGATGAACAGCGGATTGTAGAGCTTGCCGGGTGCCTGCGCTGCCGCGATGGCGGCGGCGGCGGCCAGCTCGTTGCTCTTGCCCACCACGAAATGTTCGAACGTGTAGCGTTCGGAGAGGGGCGCGAGGTTCGGGTTGGGCGTGGTGGGCTGGCGGACCGGGGCGTCGATCGGGGCGACGAAGAGGTCCATCTGCGGTTTGGTGCGCGCCGATTCGTGCACCACGAACTGCACCTGCAGCGGATGGCCGAGGGCTACGGCGGCGAAGCTCGAGAGCAGGCCGGAGTGTTTCGACTCGTTCCAGTCGGCGGCGAACTGATCGGGGACGCCGACGGTGAGGGCCCGTTCGTCCACGCGCAGCGGTTCACACGGCTCGAGCCAGGTGCGGACGGTCTGCTCCTGCAATTCGAGACGGGCGCGGTCGAGCAAGCGGGCCCAGGTTTCAGCAGCCGTCAGCATTCCGTGCAGCGGGGTGTAATTCACGAAGGGAGCGCGAGTTTACAGGGACGCACCCCGCTTCGCAAACCGGCGCGACGCTCGGTAGCGTGTGTCCGGGCAAGTCACAAGCAACCGCAGCTGGCTTGACCGAAGTGCTTGTCCTGAATAGGTTTGGCACTCTTTCCAAGAATCTCAGCGCACGCACCTGGAGTACATATGGGCAAGCCCACGTACCGCCCCCGCAACAAGCGTCGTATCCGCAAGCATGGCTTCCGCGCCCGCATGGCCGATCGTTGGGGCCGTGCCGTGCTGAGCCGTCGCCGCAAGAAGGGCCGCAAGCAGCTGACCGTGATGCTGCCGGACAAGTACGCCGGCGCCTGAGTCGTTCCGGTTCTCGCGGGACCAACGTCTCACGAGAAAGTCGGATCTGGAACGGGTGCGTCGTGAGGGGAAGCGTGTGCGGGCGGCTCATCTCGAGCTCCGTTACGCGGCTTCCCCTTTGTCGTGCGCGCGGGTGGGCTTCATTGTGCCGAAGCATGGGCAGAACAGCGTGGCGCGGAATCGCCTGAAACGGCGCCTGCGCGAACTCGTACGGGTCACCGTGCTCCCGTTTCTCGGCCCCATGGATGTCGTCATCCGCACTTTGCCCGCGGCCTACGCGCAGACGTGGGAAGCGCTCGGTGTTGAGGTGGCCGCACTGCTGCGTCGGCTGCCGCCGCCGGTGCCGGGACGCGTGGAATGACCGGTCCGGCGGACGACCCATCGCCGCACCCGGTGGTGTGCGCGGGACGCTGGACGGCGACGGCGATGATCAGGGTGTACCAGCTCTTCATCTCCCCGCTGTTTCCGGCCTCGTGCCGCTATACTCCAACCTGTTCGGCGTACGCCGTGGAAGCGATCGAGCGCCACGGCGTCGTTCGCGGGTCATGGCTGGCGGCCAGGCGCATTGCCCGATGCCATCCGTTCCGCCCCGGCGGACACGACCCTGTTCCCTGACCCTCCCGACTGCCGCATGCGACGCGAGCGCACCATGTGCCGCCCGCCTGCGCGTCGCCTGACCCTCGACATCCCAGTATGAACAAGCGCATGCTGCTCGCCCTCGCCCTGTCGGCGGCGGTGATCGGTCTCACACAATTCCTGTTCCCTCCGGTCAAGACGCCGCCCAAGCCGGTGGCCTCAGCCACCGTGCCGGCCGCGACGCCGCTGGCGCCGGGTGCAGCAGCAGCAGTCCTGCCGTCGGCGGTCGCAGCACAACCGGCAGCGGTGGTGACGGCGGCGGGCGCACCGATCGTGGTGGACACCGCGGCGCTGACCAGTGCGCGCAGCACGATCCGCATCAGCAGCGTGGGCGCCGCCCCGGTGTCGGTGCGGCTCAACGGCTACAAGCCGCTCACCAAGGGCGCCACGGAACCGAGTGTGGAGCTGGTGCGTGCGAACGAGACGTTACTGCGGTATGCGCTGATCGTGAAGGAGCCGGCTGGCAACCGCGTCATCGATCTCGCGACGGTGCCGTTCACCGCCTCGCGTGTGGATGATCGCACGGTGAGTTACGTCGGCCAGAGTGGCGGCGCGAACGTGCAGATCACCTACACCTTCCAGCCCGACAGCTTCCTGGTGCGCGTTGGTGGCAAGGTGACCGGGCTGACCTCGCCGGCTTTCCTGCGCGTGTCGTTGCCGAGCGGCCTGAATTCGAGTGAGGCCGACAGCACCGAGGATCAGCAGCATCTGGCCGTCGCGATGAAGCCGGTGCAGGGCAACACGCAGAGCGTGGCGTTCAAGTCCCTGGACCCCGGCGAGAAGGAGCTCAAGGAAGGCCCGTTCACCTGGGTCGCGTCGAAGAGCAAGTTCTTCATCACCGGCCTGCTCACCGGTGCCGGCGACCGTCCGTTCGATGAAGTCACCGTCACCGGTGGCGCCAAGACGGGCAAGGTCGAGAGTCGCGTCGAGGCCACGGCCCTGCAGTCATTGCAGGACGGCACGTTCCGTTTCGAACTGTACGCCGGTCCGCAGGAGTGGCGCCGACTGGTGGCACTCGGCCGCGACTTCGAGAACAGCAATCCGTACGGCGGCTGGCTGCAGGGTTTCGTGCAGCCATTCGCCACCATGGTGATGAAGGCGCTGCTCTGGATGCACGAGACGATGAAGCTGAACTACGGCTGGGTGCTGGTCGTGTTCGGCGTCGCGGTGCGACTGCTGCTTTGGCCGCTGAACCAGCGCGCCATGCGCACGTCGATGAAGATGCAGATCCTGCAACCCGAGCTGCAGGCGGTGCAGGAGAAGTACAAGGCGGATCCGCAGAAGATGCAGGCGGAAGTGATGCGCGTGTACAAGGAGCACGACATGAGCCCGTTCAGCGCACTGTCGGGCTGCCTGCCGATGCTGCTGCCGATGCCGGTGTTCATCTCGCTGTTCTTCGTGTTCCAGAACACGATCGAATTCCGTGGCGTGCCGTTCCTGTACCTGACGGACATCTCGCAGAAGGATCCGACGTTCATCATCCCGCTGCTGATGGCGGGCAGCGCCTTCCTGCTCAGCTGGATCGGCATGCGCGGGGTGCCGCCGAACCCGCAGGCCAAGATCATGGCCTACATGTTCCCGGCGATGATGTTCGCGTTCTTCTTCAGTGCTGCCGCCGGTCTGAACCTCTACTACATGGTCCAGAACATCGCCGCCCTTCCGCAGCAATGGCTCATCTCCAACGAGCGCCTCAAAGCGAAGGACAAGCCCGTCGTCTACGCCAAGGGTGCACCGGCGAAGCCAAAGAAAGCCTGACGCTGTTCTGACGCTGAATACAAAGCGGGCCTCGTGATTACGGGGCCCGCTTTCGTTTTCATGTCACGT
>JANMON010000037.1:0-11899 GCA_031369265.1 Gemmatimonadaceae bacterium
GGGCACCATCGTCCAGTTGGCGCCCGACTTGGAACCCCACTCACATGGGAACGCGAGGCAGAAGCCGCAGTTGTGGCAGGGCTGGCGTCCCTTGTACTCGCGCGACAGGATCGCCATCGGCGCGGCCTTCGAGGCCCAGCCGAGCTTCTTCGCGCCCACCTCCAGCAGCACACCCGGTCCTGTGGCATTCAGCGGTGGGAGCGGAAACGGCTTGGAGCGCATCGGTTCGCGTGGATCGTCGCCCACCTCACCCGACACACCCACCGCGTATTCCACTGCCGTGTAGTACGGCTCCAGTTCCTCGTAGGTGATCGGCCAGTCGGCGAGGTCGGCACCCGGCACACCACCGCGCTTCGACTTTTCGTGGAAGTCGATCGGCCGGAATCGCCAGAAGTTGCCGGTGAAATGCAGCGTGGTGCCGCCCACGGCACGCGCGTAGCTCGCGAAGTTGCGCTTTTCGGCCTTGTCCGCCGCCGTCTTGCGATAGGTCTGCGGCGACACCGCGGCATCGTTGGTCCAGCGCGGGTAGGCGAACGCGCCGAGTTCGTCGTGCTCCATGTCATCGGGGCCAACGGTGCGCCCCTGTTCGAGCAGCACCACCGCAAAACCGTTGCGCGTCAGTTCGCGCGCCACCGATCCGCCGGCGATGCCGGAGCCGATGACGACGAAGTCCACCGGCGTGTCGGTCGGATACGTGGGCTGCTTGGGCGCTGGTTGCGCTGTCGGCATCTGCATCACAACACCCTCCCCAGCAGCGCCATCTGATTCTCCGGGCGATCGTACCAGCCGAACGGAGCCTTGTGCTCCATGGCCATTTCCTGGCCGATGAACTTCCAGCCGACGTAGTCCTTGTTGCCGCCGTATTTCGGCAGCGACAGGAATCCGGCCAGCGTGGCGAATCGCATGAAGCCGAAGAACGGGGTCTTCTCGATGTCCCGCAGCATCGCATCCTGCTGCTCGGCAGTGAGCGAGGCGAAGGTGGCCGCGCTGCCATGTTTCTTCGCGGTGGCCTCGCCCAGTGACTTGAGACCCTCGGCCACCATCGGCGCTTCGGTCTTGCCGAAGCCCGCCAGCGACTGATCGATGAAATACATCGCGCCCGCTTCCTTGGCGCCCGGCGTATCGTCGCTGGGGATGATGCGGGCGGTGATCGCCTCGATCTGCGCCGCCTGCGCCGGTGAGAAGTGCACCAGCTTCGGTGGGGCTGCGGTGTCGTCGCGGCGCGCACAGGCAGCGCCGGCAGCCAGCCAGGCCGCCGCGATGGCCGCCGTCCCTACGAACTCTCGTCGCGATACGCCCGTCGCAACAGGCTCCCGATCGTCCATGTCCATCCCCGCGGTGAAGGGAGCACACCACTCGCGTCAGGCTACTTTTTTTCAACGTAGCGGTATCTGCAAGGGCCGTGTCCTCATGAATGCCATCCGACTCACACTTTCGCCACTGGTGCCGTGCTCTCAGGCCTCACCCTTCGCCCCATGCGCGCCGCCGATGCGGATGCGGTGGCGGCCCTCCACGCCGCCAGCTGGCGCTCGGCGTATCGCGACATCCTGAGCGAGAGCTACCTGCGGGACGGGGTGGACGCCGATCGTGACGCCACCTGGCACCAGCGGCTCGACACGCCCAACGAGGACGCCTTCGGTGTGGTGACGCTGCGCGACGGTGCGATGGTGGGGTTCGTGTACGTGATCGGCCATGCCGACGCGATCCACGGCGCACTGATCGACAACCTGCACGTGGCCCCGGGCGCCCGCTCGGCCGGGCTTGGCCCGCGGTTGCTGGAGGCTGCGGCGCGCGGGATCGAGGCGCGCGGATGGGGGCCACGCGTGTTTCTGTGGGTGTACGATGCCAACGTGCGTGCCCGTGCGTTCTATGCGCGTTCGGGTGGCGCCGAAGTGGAGCAGGTGCGCAAGCGCGCGCCGGACGGGCAGGATGCGCTCGAGTGGCGCGTGGTCTGGCCTGACGTGGCGGTGCTCTCCGCGCCGGCGCATTCCAGTTGCTGATTCGATCCTCTCTTTCGCTCACATACATGCGACATCTCTCTTGCGCCATCCTGCTGGCTTCCGGCGCGCTGCTGGCGCCCGCACTGCCCGCGCAATCCGCTGCCGACCTGGCGCGCCTTCGTCCGGCTGCGCAACGCATCACCGCCGCCGCAGTGGCCGACTCACAGCCGCATCGACGCCTGGCCGCACTGGTGGATGGTTTCGGTCATCGCCTCAGCGGCTCCGCCTCCCTCGAACGCGCCATCGACTGGATATTGGCCGAGATGCAGCGCGACGGCTTCGCGAACGTGCGTGGCGAGCCGGTGATGGTGCCGCACTGGGTGCGTGGTGCGGAGTCGGCAACGCTGATCTCTCCGCGCGAGACGCCGTTGCACTTGCTGGGCCTCGGCGGCAGCGTCGGCACCGGGCCGGACGGCGTCGAGGCCGAGGTGCTGGTGGTGCATTCGTTCGACGAACTCGAACGCCGCAAGGGCGAGGCGGTCGGGAAGATCGTGCTGTTCAACGCTCCGTTCCCGAAGGACTCGGCGCCGTTCGCCGGCTACGATGTGGCGGTGCGGTATCGCGGCGCCGGTGCCACGGCGGCGGCCAAGGCGGGTGCGGTGGCGTCGCTGATCCGGTCGGTTGCCACGTTCTCCATGCAATCACCGCACACCGGTGGCATGCGCTACGACTCGGTGACGAAGAAGATTCCCGCCGCTGCCCTCAGCATCGAGGATTCCGAGATGCTTGATCGGATGCAGCAGCGCGGTGAACGGGTGCGGCTCAAGCTGGTGATGAATGCACAGACACTGCCCGACGCGCCCTCACGCAACGTCGTCGCCGAGTTGCGTGGCCGCGAACTGCCGGACGAGGTGGTGGTGATCGGTGGCCACATCGACTCGTGGGACGTGGGGCAGGGCGCGATGGACGATGCCGGCGGCAGTGTGGCAGCCTGGGAGGCGGTGAAGCTGCTCAAGCGACTCGGCCTCACGCCGCGCCGGACGATCCGTGTGGTGCTCTGGACCAACGAGGAGAACGGCCTGCGCGGTGGTACGGGGTATCGCGACGCGCATCGCGCCGAACTGTCGAAACACTTCGCCGCCATCGAGAGCGACAACGGCATCTTCGCGCCGAAGGGATTCCGGTTTCAGGGCACAGCGGCTGGTGGACGTCGTGCGGCACTCATCGCACAGCTCACGCGCATCGCCGGTGCACCGACCATCGCACCGGGTGAGGGTGAGGCCGACGTGGGACCGATCCTGGCTGAAGGCGTGCCGGGCTTCGCGCTGGATGTGGATGCGTCGAGGTATTTCTGGTATCACCACACGGCGAGCGACATGCTGAGCGCGGTCAGCGATGCCGACCTACGTCGCTGCATCGCGGCGATGGCGATCCTGGCGTACGCGCTGGCGGAGATGCCGGGATCGTTGCGGTGATGTTGCGCGCGAGGTCGTGCGGCGCTGACTCCGTCAGTCGCCGCCGCCAGCCGCTGTCGCTCGGTGATCGTGACCGGTATTAATTGCAGCGATGTACACCGCGTGCCTCTATTGCTCGGAACCGCTCGGCACTAACGACGCAATCGAGCCATTTCCAGTGGGCCGGCGGCTGTCCTTCGACTCTGTCAAGGGACGGCTGTGGGTGGTGTGCCCGCGTTGCCTGCGCTGGTGCCTGTCGCCAATCGAGGAACGATGGGAGGCGATCGAGGCGTGTGAGAAATCGTTCCGTGACGCACGCCTGCGCGCGTCCACGAGCGAAATCGGTCTCGTTCGACTGCGCGACGGCCTGGAGCTGGTGCGCATCGGAGCCCCGCTTCAGCCGGAGCTGGCCGCTTGGCGCTACGGGCGTCAGTTCACGTCACGACGCCGGAAAGCCGTCGCTGTCTCGGCTGGTGTCGCCGGCGTCGCGGCCATTGGAGGCGTTGCAGCAGTGGCAAGCGGTGCCTTGTCCGCCTACATGGGATTGCTCGTGACGATCCCGCCAGTCATGCATATGACCGCTCTCGCCGGCTTCATCGGGTACAGCGCGTACGACAGCGCACGTGCAATCCCGGTGCAGGTCGATGGCAGGACGGTGCGGGTCTATCGTGCCGATCTGCGCCAGACTCACCTGGTGCCGACGGCCGATGGTGCTGGATGGGGTGTGCGACTGAAGCACTCGTACGCGCGGGTGACGCTCACGGGCGACGATGCCATGCGCGTCGCGTCGCGACTCCTCGCCCGTGCGAATGGCGGTGGCGCGGCGCGGCATCTTATCGACAGTTCGCTGCAGCGTCTGGTCGAGGCCCCATCGGTGCATGGTTTCATCCGCGACGTGGCGATCCACGCCGGCTCTCTCGCTGCGGACTTCGCGGAGCGGCATCGCGAATACATGCGCGCTTTCGAGCGAAGCGCCCTGACCGCGGGAAAGTTCGATGAAACGGCCAATCCGGCTGGCATATCCCGGATGGCGCCGCCTGTTCGTCTCGCGCTCGAAATGGCCCTGCATGAGGAGAGCGAGCGGGTGGCGCTCGAAGGCGAGCTTGCCCCGCTGCTCGCGGCATGGCGCGAGGCGGAGCAGATTGCGGGAATTGCCGATCGGTTGCTCGTCCCGCCGGCAGTGGAAGCGCGCCTGAACACGATGCAGTCTGACCGTGGCGCGCGCGCGCGGCATGACGATAGTACGCGCTGACTGACTCGTTCTTAACAGTTTCAGCCTGTATCAGGAGCGGAGCCTGGCGGCGTCAGGGGACTGATGCCGCCGCGGTATCCACCAGGATCTCCGCCTTCGCGCATTCGTGAATGACGGTCGCCGGCCACGCAGCGTCGTATGCCGTCGCCGCGCGCATGCGCCGCACCGTCTCGCGCTTGCCCTCGCCCCACGCCACCATCACTGCCTCACTCGCGGCAGCGATGGTCGCGATGCCGACCGTGGTGCCGTGCGTGGGCACCCGATCCAGCGTGCCGAGGCCGGGGAAGGTGAGCAGGTTGTCGCGGCGCGTCTGCTCGGTCAGCGCCACCACGCGCGACCGACTCTCCCGCGCACTCCCCGGCGCGTTGAACGCCACGTGCCCGTCACCGGCGCCTGACGCCAGCAGGAAGAAGGCGATGCCACCCGCGATCGCGATGTCGTCGTCGTATTCACCGGCCTCGCGCTCATCGGGGAACCAGATGTTCTCGTCATCCAGCCGCTGCGCGGGTGACAGTGGCGCGTTCAGCGCACCCACGATCTCCACGCGCGTGAACTCGTGGCACGATGGTGCACCGGCCGCAAGCGCATAGGCGAAACCACTGGGCGATTCCACGAGGTATTTGTCCATCATCACCAGCGTGACGTGCGCCAGGCTGCGCGGCGCGGACGTCAGTACGCGTGCCAGCGCCGCGTACACCGGCCGTGGCGTGCGCCCGGTGGGCAGGCCGAGCAGGTAGCGGCGCCGTTCACGCTCGGCGGTCGCGATGCCCGTCAGGATGCGCGATGCGACCTCGGTGCCGATGGCGTCGGGTGTGTCGAAGATGCGGAATGGCGCCACGTGCATCGCGACGCTCAGAGGAAGGACTGCGCCAGCGCGGGATCTTTCCAGAGGTCGATCGGCTTCGACACACCCATTGGACGGAAGGGCATTGCGATCTTCCGGCCGAGCCCCGCCGACGCGTAGGCGGCGTACAGCACCTCCTGCACCACACGCCCCGTCTCGCCATCGGCGATCGGTGTTTCCTTGCCGCGCACGCAGCGCGCGAAGTGTCGCATCTCCTGCGGGAATCCGTAGTTCCAGTGCTCCTCGAACACCGGCCAGGTCCAGCCGGTGGTGCCGGCGGCCTTCTCGACGGCGTAACCGAAGCCCACCTCGGAGTACGTCGGCAGGGCGTTGCCCATCAGCATGTCCGCGTACACCTGCCCCTTGTCGCCGAAGATCTCGATGGTGTCGTCCATGCCACCGGGCTTGGTCCACGAGTTCTCGACCACGCCGGTGGCGCCGCCCTCGAACTCGATGATGCAGAGGGCCTCGTCGTCGCCGGCGGTGCGCGCACCATGCACCTGCGTCGAGAGGTGGGCGTACACGCTCTTCACCTTCGGCTTGCCGAGGAACCACCAGCAGAACGCGATGCCGTGACAGCCGAGGTCCATGAGCGCGCCACCGCCCGACTGGTTCACGTCCCAGAACCAGTCGGAGTGGGGCCCGTTGTGTTTCTCCGACTGCTTCACGAGGTGGATACGCCCGAACGCCCCTTCATCGGCCATCTGCTTGGCCTTCACGTACTTGGGTGCGAAGAACAGCTCTTCGGCGTACAGCAGCAGCACGCCGGCCATGGCACAGGCCTCGATCATCGCGTCGGCTTCCTCCAGCGTGACGCAGAGCGGCTTCTCGCACACCACGTGCTTGCCGGCGGCGGCGCAGTCGATGGTCATTTGTGCGTGCAGCCGATTGGGCGCCGTGATCGACACCATTTCGATGGCGGGATCCTGCAGCATCGCGCGGTAGTCGGTGTAGTGCGCCGCGATGCCATGCCGCGCCGCGAACGCCGCCGCATTCCCCGGCGTCGGCGAACTGACCGCCACCACCTCCGCCTCCTCGGGCATCATGCGGACCGAGTGCGCGATGCAATCGGCCTGGAAGCGCGACCCGATGATCCCGACTTTCACCTTCGACACGACAGCTCCTGGTTCACGCAGGGAGAGGGGACAGCAACGGCGTATCGCAGAACTGAACAGCCGCAGAACCGAACATCCGCAGAAGGGCCGAGTCTCTGCACGTGAGCTCCGGCGACCATGGGTGTGGAAAATTCGTCAATGCTGTTGGAACTGCAACTGCCACGACAGTTCACAAAAAGTATCCCTTGCATCGGGTGCGAAACTGCCTTCTCGCGCGGTCCTCGTTGCGCCCTTGCGTCTCCGCGCCGTTGCGTCAAGCAATTCCGCCCTTTTGCGGCTGTTCAGTTCTGCGGCTGTTCGGTTCTGCGATGAGCCGTTGCTGTTCGGGATTATGACCAAGCCGGCTGGCCCGGCGTCAGTGGCACGCAGCCGATGTATCGGCCGGGCTCGCGCACATAGCGCATTGCTTTCGTGACGCCGACCTCGGACGAGAAGTAGGTCGTCAGCGCCAGGTCGCGCAGGAGGTGGAACCAGTGCATGGGGCCGGACTTCACCGCTTCGCCATCGATGGTGCGGAGCAGCGCTTCACGCTCGGGCTGCATCATGCTGGCGAACTGTGGTGCGCGGGTGCGCAGCGCGGCGATGGCCGCCACCACACGCTGCTGGTCGGCGGCGTCGCGGCAGTCGGTGACCAGCAGGTTCATCGCCGGACCGCAGCCCGCTGCCTTGGCGCCGGGCGAGGCGTAGGTGTCGGGGAGCAGCGTGTCGGCGAAGTCGGCCAGCAGCGCCTCGTCCGCCTTGTCGAGCAGGTAGCTCACTACCACCACCTTCTCCGCGCGAGGCCGCTCGAGTGGCTCGGGCGATCCGCAGCCTGGCAGTGCGCCGAGAACCACCACGCCACCCAGCACGGTGCTGGCGGCCTTCACGGCATCACGTCGGTTCATCGCGGTCATGATCGCACGCCCTCAGAGATCCCGTTTCGCCAGTGCATCCACCGCATGATTCACCGCGCGCGCGGTGAGCGCCATGTACAGGATCGACGGACTCTGGTTGCCGGTGGAGGTCATGCAGGCACCGTCGGTCACGAACACGTTCGGCACCGCGTGCAGGGCATTCCAGGCGTTCAGCATCGACGTCTTCGGGTCAGTGCCCATGCGGCAGCCGCCCATCTCGTGGATGTCGAGTCCAGGCGCCTGGTGGTTGTCGCGACTGGTGACGCTCGTGCATCCCGCCACGCCCAGCATCTCCTCGGCCTGCGTGCGCCAGTCGCGGATCATCTTCTCGTCGTTGTCGTCGTAGCCCACCGACGTCACCAGCAACGGGATGCCCCACTGGTCCTTCTTCGTGGCATGCAGGCGCACGTGGTTGGCGAACTTGGGGATCGTCTCGCCCTGCATGTACATGTAGATGTTCCAGGGCCCCGGCTGCGCCTCGGCATCCTTGTACGCGCCACCCACGCGCAGCTCGCCCGCATTGCCACGTGGACGGTAGCCACCGGTGAACGTCGTGTATCCACCCACGAAGTCGGTGTCCTGCTTGCCGATGTTACGGAAGTTGACGAGGATGCACTCGGTCGGGTTGCGGCCGGTGAAATACTGGTCGTCGTAACCCGGCAGCACCCCGTTGGCCGAGGCGCGGTAGTTGTGGTGCGCCACGTAGTGGCCCAGCAGGCCGTGATCGTTGCCCAACCCTTTCGGAAAGCGCTTCGAGGTGGAGTTGAGCAGGATCAGGTTCGAGTTCAGCGCCGACGCGTTCACGAAGATGATCCGCGCAAAGTGTTCGCTGACCTGGTGCGTGTTGGCGTCGATCACACGCACACCCGTCGCGCGACCTTTCACGTCATCGTAGATGATCGACTCCACCACCGAATCAGGGCGGATCGTCAGGTTGCCGGTCTTCTTCGCCCACGGCAGCGTGCTGGCGTTGCTGCTGAAGTAGGCCCCGTATGGGCAGCCGCGCATGCACAGGTTGCGCGCCTGGCAGGTGCCGCGGCCCTGCTGCAGGTGGATGTCGTTCGGCTTGGAGAGATGCGCCCACCGGCCCTGTACCACGTGGCGGTTGCCGTACTTCTGCTTCAACGCGTCACGCAGGTGTCGCTCGGCGCAGTTCAACTCGAACGGCGGCAGGAAGTCACCATCCGGCATCGCGTCCAGCCCATCGGCGTTGCCGCACACGCCAATGAAGCGCTCGACGTGCGTGTACCAATCGGCCACGTCGTCGTACGTGATCGGCCAGTTGATGCCGAAGCCCTGCGCCTCCGGTGACACGAACTCGTGCCGGCTCCAACGCTGGCATGCGCGCCCCCAGATGATCGACTTGCCGCCCACCTGGTAGCCGCGGATCCAGTCGAACGGCTGTTCCTGTTCGTAGGGATGATCGGCGTCCTTGACGAAGAAGTGCGCCGTGTCCTCACCGTAGCCCGACGCCTTGCTGATCAGCGGATTCGGGTCCAGCAGGGAACGCGGACGTTCGCCACGGTGCGGCAGCTCCCACGGCATCAGCTTCGCCGTGGGATAGTCCTTCACGTGCTCCACGTTGCGTCCGCGCTCCAGCACCAGCGTCTTCATTCCCTTCTCGCACAACTCCTTCGCGGCCCAGCCGCCAGAGATGCCGGAGCCGATGACGATGGCATCGAACGAGGACGTCGCGGGCGGCATGTGCACTGGCTCCGGTTACGGGCGTCGTGCAGGACGGGCCGAAGCCGCCGCGGCGCGGTCGAGGCGGATCGTGTAGGTCCCCGTCTTGCCAGCACCGACGGTGTTGGCGCGGATCAGGTACTGACCTGCCACTTCGAACGTGTGCTCCAGCTTCGCGTGGTTGCCGCCGGCACCGTCGTCATCGTAGGCGATCTGCGTCCACTCACCATCGGCCAACTGGCCGAGCACGAGGTAGCTGTCCACCGCCGACGAACGCATCGTCACCGTCACCTTCTCGCCGGCGCGCACCGTGATCCGGTACAGGTCGAACAGCGAGCCGTCCTCCGCCTCGTCGTCGGTGTCGGTCAGTTCCCCCGTCGTCGGCACGTTGGCGGCGAGGTTCGCGATCACCGTCGGCCGCGCCACGCGCTCGGCCACCTTCAGCGTGTAGGTACCGGTGCTGTTCACCTCCAGCGCCTGGGCGCGGATGATGTAGGTGCCGTCTTCCTTCACGGTGAAACGCAGGCGCGCGTTCTTCTCGCCGCCGCCATCGTCGTCCGACTCCTCGATGTTGAGCGAGTCGCCGATCATGCGACCGACGCCCACGAACGAATCGAGGTCACCCGGCGCCGTCATCTCGATCACCAGCCGCTGTCCCTTCCGCGCCGTGATGCGGTACAGGTCGTAGTACGCGCCCTTGCCGTCATCCAGCGCCGGATCGGTCTCGGCCAGCACACCCGACATCGCCTCGCCGAGTGCGATCGCCTTTGGCGGCGAGACGATCGTGGCCGGCATCGTGTCCAGCCGCAACGTGAACGGGCCCAGTCCATCAGGCTTCAGGGACTGCGCGATGAGGTAGTAGGTGCCGGCGTCCTTGGGCGTCCAGCGCAGGCGGGCGTTGGAATTGCCCGCACCGTCGTCGTCGGAGGCGAGGTAGTCGGTGAGGCCGTTCACCTGGCGCGCCACCGAGAGGTAGGAGTCGAAATCGTCGGCGCGCATGACGATCGAGTAGCGCTGGCCAGGCTTCACGTCGAGGCGGAAGACCCGGAACCGTCCCCGCTCGTTGATCATGGCATCGGTGCGACCGAGCGTGCCGTCCATCGTGCGGCCGAGCGGCAGCACCGGGGCGGAGGAGAGCTGGGCGGCCAGCGGCGCGGCGGCGACGAGGGCGCTGGTCAGCAGCGCGGCGGAGAACGTGCGGGGGAGCGACATGGAGGGCAAAAGGGGTAGTTGTTGGTGCGGATCGTACCGGATGACACGGGGCCCGACAACGGGAGATGCGCCACCGGCAGGAAGTGACACGCGCGCATTGCATCCCCGTTCCCGTCCGTCAGGTTTCTGCCCATGCGAACCGCCATCCAGCGCCTGACCCTGCTCGCCTCCGTGCTCGTCGCCGGCGGCGTCGGCGCGCAGCAGCCCAGCAGTGCCACCGGCGGTCCCCGCGCCGGGATCGACGTGCTGCAGTACGACTTCCGCGTCGAGTTTCCCGCCAGTGCGTTCCCCGATGTCGTCCGTTTCGTCGCCACCACCACCGCGGTGCGTCGCGGCGGCACCACTGCCTTGTCGCTGGACCTCACGGCGGCGCTGCAGGTGGACTCGGTGCGGGTCAACGCTGCGAATGCACCGTTCACCCGGCCGGGCGACAGTGTGCGGGTGGTGTTGCCATCCGGGCAGGACGACACGGTGCGCGTGTCGGTGTTCTACCACGGCCTGCCTACCGATGGGCTCATCATCCGTCGCGACTCCACGCTCGGCTGGACCGCTTTCGGCGACAATTTCCCCGATCGCGCGCGCCAGTGGCTGGCGGTGGTGGACCATCCCGCCGACAAGGCGCTGGTGCACTGGGACGTGCTGGCGCCGGCCTCGCATCGTGTGATCGCCAACGGCACGCTGGTGGAGGAGACCCCCGATGGTGCGCCGGTCGCCACGCGGCGGGTCCGCACCCGCTGGCGCACGCAGCGCCCGATCTACACCGCGGTGATGGTGATCGGCGTGGCGCCGTTCGCAGTGGTGGAGCTGGCAGACACCACCTGCGTGGCCGGTGAAGTCACGGGCTGTGTGCGCCAGTCGGTGTGGACCAGTCCCGCCAAGCGCGCCGTGGTGCCGGGCAACTTCGCACGCGCGAACGAGATCGTGGCGCTGTTCACGCGACTCGCCGGTCCGTTCCCGTATGAAAAGCTGGCGCACGTGGCGTCGTCCACGCGGTACGGTGGCATGGAGAACGCCGCCGCCATCTTCTACGCCGACAATCTCTTCCGCACCGGCAGTCCCAGCGAAGGGCTGATCGCGCACGAGACCGCGCATCAGTGGTTCGGTGATGCCGTTACCGAACGCGAGTGGCCGGATGTCTGGCTGTCGGAAGGATTCGCGACTTACTTCGCCGCGCTCTGGAGCGAACATGCGCACGGCGCCGCGGACTTCCGCCGCGAGCTGACGGAGATGCGCGCCGAGGTGCTGGCGTCGCCGATCACGGTCGAGAAGCCGGTGATCGACACCGGGCTGGATGACCTGAAGCGCGTGCTGAACACCAACGTCTACCAGAAGGCTGGCTTCGTGCTGCACATGTTGCGGCGCGAGATCGGCGACTCGGCGTTCTTTGGCGGCATTCGCAGCTACTACGGCGCGTATCGCCATCGCAACGCGTCCACCGACGACCTGCGCGCCGAGTTCGAGAAGTCGGCCGGGCGGGAGCTGGGGTGGTTCTTCGCGCAGTGGATG
>JANMON010000039.1:0-12234 GCA_031369265.1 Gemmatimonadaceae bacterium
CCAGCCGCTACCCCGTGATGCGGCACTCCCATGTGTTCACCGCCGTCTCCTGCCCCGGCACGAGACGTATCACGTGACGCGCAACTACCTTGAAACTGCCGTCCACAGCGGCGAACACGAGCGTTCCCTCATGGATGCGGATTCGGAAGGCTCCGCTCTCATCACGCTTGATGTTGAACATCTCGGCGCCACCCTGTACCTCGAAATCGACGTCCGCCTGCGTGTACGGGGGAGCCCCGATCCACCCTTGGAACGCCTGCGTCCCGAAGGAGAAGGTCTCGTCATTGCCGGACACGTGACGCACCAGCGTCCGCGGTCCGCCGAACCGGATGTTGTACCCGATATCAGCCGCGCAGGCTGCCGTGGCGAAGAAAGTGTCGTCCGTGTGCGTGGCTGGCGACAGGTCGACCTCCACCGGTCGCGCAGGCGTTGGCGCGGTCGCTGAATCGGCGGCGCACGCGGGAAGCAGGATCAGCGCGAACAGACCGGAAATACCTGACATGCTTGTCATCTGAAGCCTCGAAAGATGGGATGGAAGCAAGGGACGATCGGCGGACGCGTGCGTCCGATCGGGTTGCACTGCAACACTCTCGCGCCGTGCTCACAGGCATCTCACACCGCGCTCACATGCCCACTTTCCGCAGGTCCTGATGTTCGCTCTGAGGCTGCTGGGCGGGCTCCGACTGGAAAGCGACGCGGGGCAGCTCCCCGTTGCCGCCGTCCAGCGTCGCCGGCTGGCGTTGCTGGCGCTGCTCGGCCTCGGTCGCGAACACGGTGCCTCGCGCGAGCCTGTCCAGCAGCACCTCTGGCCCGACAATCCACCGGAGCGCGCGCGGCACGCGCTGGACCAGCTGCTCTATGCCACCCGACGTGACCTCGGCCGCCGCGTGATTCTCTCGGATGCCACGCAGCTGCGGCTCAATCCCGCCCTCGTGCGGTGCGACGTCTGGCAGTTCGAAGAGGCAGTCGCCGTCGGCGACTGGGCGAACGCGGACGCCGCCTACGCCGGCCCGCTCCTCGACGGCGTGCACTTCGCGTGCGACGCGGAGTGCGAGCACCTGCTGGACGGTGAGCGGCTCACACTGGTGCGTGCGCACCGGCACGTTCTCGAACAGCTCGCCGCAGCGGCTGCCGCTGACGGGCGACGCGACGCAGCGATCCACCATTACCGCCGACTTGTGGCCGGCGACCCACTCAGTTCACGGGTGGCGCTGCAACTGCTGCACGCGCTGGCGTCAGCGAACGACCGTGAAGGCGCCGTCCAGCACGCCCGCATCCACAAGCAGCTGGTCAGGCAGGAGCTGGGCATCGCCGCCGATCCCGCCATCGACGACTTCGTTGCGAGGCTGACGGAAACCCCGGTGCATGACGCCGTTCCGGAGGCCGACACCTCTCCCCCCGTCACCGCGACGTCCGTGGCGGACGACGTCAGTTCGATCGGCACATCGTCGCGCCCGCCCGTGACCGCGGAGGAACCGTGGACGAACGAGCGGCCGAATGACGCGGCGCAGAACTCGACCGAGCGAAAATTCGCCGATCACCGGACGCTTGCCACCGAGCACTCACGCTGGTCGCGAATCACCCTCTTGCTGGCAAGCGCTGCGGCCCTCGTGATCGCAATTGGCCTCGCGCTACGCGCCAGCTCGAGGCAACCGAGCTCGGGGTCTGCCAGCGTCGTGGCCGTTCTGCCATTCGAGTCACGCGGCGGTGCGGAAGCATCCCAGCTGGCTGCCGGGATGACGACGTTGCTGACCATGAACCTCAATGGCGCGGGTGAACTGCGCGGCGTGGACCCGCGCGCGCTGCTTGCCTTCGTTCGACGACGCGGCGATGGAACGATGACCGATCCGCACCTGGGCGCTGCCGCCGCCGAGCAGTTCGGCGCGGGCATGTTCGTGCTGGGCACGATCGTGCAGTCCGGCCAGCAACTACGCATCACCGCGACACTATACGATCAGACACGACGTGGTGAACCACTCGCCGATGCGCACGCGGAGGGCACAACCACCGAGTTCTTCTCGCTCGTGGACCAGGTTTCGGCCGTACTCGCAGCGGGCCGTCAAGGGGGTGCGAAGGCCCGGATGACGCAGCTCGCCGCGGTGACGACGTCATCGTGGCCGGCGCTGAAAGCCTACCTGCAGGGCGAGAGCGCGATGCAGCGGGGGCGGCACCTCGACGCGATCAACGCCTTTCGGCTCGCCGTCACGACTGACTCCACCTTTGCGCTGGCATACTACCGTCTTGCGCTGGCGATCAGCTGGGCGGATGCCAGCGCGGCGGAGGATACGTATGCGGCGCGTGCCGTCCAGTTCTCCACTCGGCTGTCCGCGCGTGACCGCACCCTGCTGCGTGCGTTTCGCGCGGAAGGCATCGGTGACGGTGCGGAGGCGGAGCGCCTGTACCGCGCGATCCTGAGCGAGCACCCGGACGACGTGGAGACGTGGTTCAGGCTCGGTGAGGTGCAGTTCCATTCCGCACCATTGCGCGGTGGCCGCACGATCGATGCTCGCCAGTCCTTCGAACGCGTCGTTGCGCTCGATCCAAACGATGCCGAGGCGCCGCTGCACCTGGCGCGCATCGCGGCACTGGAGAATCGTCAGCCAGCGTTCGACTCGATGGCGTCGCGCTATCGTGCCGTCTCGGGCGCCAGCCAGCAGGCGTGGGAGATCGGCGTGGTCGCGGACATCCGACGAAACATACCGCGCGACTGGTCGAGCGCCGTCACCGATGCGCTGACCGACGGGCAGCTGTACGCCGCGGTGCGGAATGCGGCGGTGTACGGCGGCGATCTGGACGCCACGCTGCTGATCGCCCGCGGCCTCGCATCGTCGGGCCGGGTGCCCGAATCACGCGCGATGGGTCATATCCTCAGCGCGTACATCGCCATCGCGCGGGGCGAGTGGGTCGAGGTGGAGGCGGCGATCCGGCGCGCGTCCGCTCTCGACGAGCTGCTCACGCTCGAACATGCGTCGCTGATGGCTGCGTCGGAACTGCCCGGCGCGACGCAGCTGTTCGATGCCGGTCGCGATTCCGTCCGGTGGCGTCGCCGCATCGCAGACGTACCGGACGGTCCGCACGCGGCGGTTTCGCTCTCGGTCCACGACTCCACCCGCGCGCACCTGCTGCTTTACGCCTCCGCGCTTGCGGCCGTGCGTGCCGACGAAGTGCAGCACGCCGAAGCGCTGGCGCGCCAGCTGGAACGCCTGCCTTCGATCGCGCGCATTCCAACGCTGTCGCAGGACCTTGCAGGGAGTATTCGCGCGCGGATCGAGGTGCGGGAGGGCAGGAATGCGAATGCGTTGCGCCTACTGGAGCGATCGCCGGTGCGAGCACCGATGCAATACAGCAACTTCTCGCCGTTCTACAACCGCGCGCATGATCGCTACCTGCATGCACAGTTGCTGCAGGCGGTGGGGCGTGACCAGGAGGCAGCGCGCTGGTACGAATCGCTCGGGGGCGACTCGTTCTACGACCTGCCCTACCTGGTGCCGGCGCAGCAACGACTGGTGGAGATCCATCTCCGGAACGGTGACACGGTTCGTGCCGAGGCACATCGCCGGAGACTGGCGGCACTCATGATCGGGCGACGCGCACGTTAGCAATCCGTCGAGGATCATCCGCGCGCCGGTCATGCGTGGATGTGCGATTCCTGCACGCGAGACAGCGTTACGGCTTCCGCGTCCCCGTCGCCTCGAGCTCATCGCTCAGCCCACGCACCGTGAACGTCACCGGCTGCCCCGCCACGCGCCGGAACGTGAACATCATGTCGGGCCGTAACACCTCGTAGATCGCGCCGCTGCCGTCGTAGAGTCCCGGCGTGAAGATGTCGGGGCCCACACGAATCATCGCGAACGTCTGCATGTAGTCGTCATTCGGCTCCCAGCGCGCCTTGAGCGTCTTGTTCTCGTAAGTCACGATGAACGTGCTGACACCGCTCGAACCCGGCGCCGGCTTCTCCTCGCGGTAATCGTAGCGACCCACGTACGCCTGCGCTTCCGCCTCCGGCATCGTCACCTCGAGCGACGGCTTCACCGCCACCTTCAGCGTCGCACGTGTGGTGCCCCATTGCATCGTCAGCGACCCGCCGCTGGCCGACAGCTCGGGCATCGACCAGGTGAGCACATCCACCGCTGGCGCCTGATCCACGGTCGTGCTGATGCGGATCTGCGTGGCGCTGGAGTCGGGTGGATCCATGTGGAAGATGCGAGACTTCGGGTCCAGCACCGTGGTCCAGGTGCCCGTCTCGCGCAGCACCATCCACACCGAATACTTGCCCTTCGGCACCGGCTGGCCATTGAGCGTGACGTCGTTGCTGACCTCGAGCACCGTCGCCCAGTTCGCCCCGGGCGTCCACACCTCGCCCCAGTGTGCCACCCGCGTGCCGAACAGCGGCGTCCGTCCTCGTGCGCGCGGGCGGGAGTAGGTGACGCTGATCTTCGTGCCGTCGATCACCTGCGTCATGCTGCCGAGCTCACTGGCGCGGATCTGCGCCGCGGCGGTGTGAGAGTCGACCAGCAGCACGGCGACGGCAGCGAGGCAGGAAAGTCGGCTCGAATGGCGCATGATCCAGGGAGCGTGAGAGGGAGATGTTCGCCGAGGGTACGAGTCGTGACGGAAGATCAGCCGAACTGCGCGTCGACGGCGGCACGGATCTGCGCCAGCGTCTGCCCCTCGCCATGCAGTCGCACGGTGAGCTTGCCTGCCCCTTGGCAAATAGGACAGATCGTCGCCATCGCGGGTTCTTCAAAGCAACTCAGCAACGAGTAATACTCGGGCAGCTCCGCGCAGCCACAGCTGCAGCGGATGCCGTCGGCGATGGCAGGAATGGCGCGGATGCCGTCGAACAGTTTCTGCAGGTGCGGCCACGCCGAAAGCTGGCCTGCGGCGAGGACCTTGGCGGCGGTGATGCCGGGGCGCGGCGTGGGATGTGCGCTCGAGACCAGGACGGGGCCATGTCCCGAGCCGCATGGCACCACGGCGCCGCTCGCTGCGGAAACGACCCGGCGGCGGCGCCCATCCATCCAGACGCCGACACCGGCAAACCCTGCGAACGACAGGAACGAGCGGCGATTCATCTGGCGCGGGCTCCGGGCTGTGGCTACAGACAAACCTACGACGGCGCGTCAGGCGGGCAAATGGAGCCGTCGCCGTGGCGCCCACTCCCTGCACACTTCCACGTACCAGGCCGCATCCCGAGGCAGCAGCACCTGACACCACGATCAGTGCGGCGCGGTACCGCTACGACTCGGCGTCACGCGACCCTGACTGATCAGGGTTCTCCTGTGGTCCGTGGATAAGGTTCGGGTAATCGCGGAAAATTCGCTTGGTGCTCTCGCGTTGCCCGAGGCGCAGCAACGCGCGCATGGAAAGGAAGATCAAGCCGAAGGCGACCAGGGCGAGCGCCGTGGCGGCAAGGTTGATGACCGTCTGGGAGCGCAGTGCGTCGAACATGACCGGTGAGCAGGAGAGAGCCGTCGCGCAGCCGGATCTGCGGAGGACTGCTCGCGCTCGACGCCAGCCCGTGAACGATTGCCACGGCATATCCAGTCAAGGCGCGACCCGTCGAAGCAGTTTCCGCATTCCCGCCTCCCACGATGCCGGCCCCGCCCTGCGCTCGCGTCCTACACCGCGTCGGACAGGCTCGAGAAGTTGAAATCCTTCGCCTTCAGCGAGGGCATCACCCGCCCCGCACCCACCGGCTCGGCGCGCCCGATTTCCTCGATCTTGCTGAGCAGGAACAGCGGGCTCTCGTTCCAGCGGAAGTTCTTCACTGCCGCCGTGATCTTGCCGTTCTCGATCAGGAACGTGCCATCGCGCGTGAGGCCGGTCAGCATCACGGTGCGCGGATCGAGCGGCCGGATGTAGAAGAAGTGCGTGACGAGAATCCCGCGCTTGGTGCTGGCGATCAGTTCGGCCGTGGTCTGCGTGCCACCGACGAACTTCACCGCACCACCACCGAATCCGCCGCCACCGCCACCGCCGCCGCCCCCACCACCGGTGGCCGCCTTGCCCTGCTTCTGCGCCCAGAAGCGGTCGTACGAGAACTCCTTCAGGATGCCCTTCTCGATGTATGTCACGCGCCGCACCGGCGTGCCGTCCTGCGCGAACGGCTGCGCCAGCAACTCGGGATCGGCGGGATCGGAATACATCGTCACCCGTTCGTCGGCGATCTTCTCACCCAGCCTGGTGCCGCCGCCTTGCTTGCTGAACGTGCCGCGACCTTCGTCGTTGGCGCGGGCGTTGAAGGTGCCCAGCAGGCTGCCCATAATGTCGGCGACGGCGGCCGGCTCGAGCACGACGGTGTAAAGCCCGGGCTCGATCGCACGTGGATTGCGGCTGGCGGCGGCCTTCTGCGACGCCGTGCGACCGAGTGCCGCGGCGTCGATCACGCTCCAGTCACGCGCGCCGGCATTCGACCATCCGGATCCCGTGCCATCCGGCGTGCGCGCCGTGATGCCAAGGTTCGCACTGCTGCTGCGATGATACGCGAACAGGCCACGACTGGTGGCCACGGCACTGGCACCGGCATTCGCCTGCAGGAACCCGGCGACAAAGATGTTGGCGCCCGGACCACCGGCGACTTCCGCACCTTCGATCGCGCGCTTGGTGGCCGCGGCGCGCTTCTCGGCATCGAGGCCGGCGGTGGCGTCGAAGTAGCCGTTCACCGTCGCATACTCCTGCGGTCCGAGCTCCGGCACGAGCTCCGGATTCTCCGGGCTCAATCGAGCCAGCGACTCGGCGAATTCCACCGTGCGCCTGAGGCTCGCATCATCGAGGATGTTGGTCTCGGAACTGGCGCGCCGGCGACCGATGGTGGACGTGACCGTGATCGAGGTGTTGGTGATGCCACCGCTGGTGGTGATCTCGTTGCCGGCGAAGCGGGTGTTGCCCGCCCAGCCGCTGGTGATGTTCACGCGCGTCTCATCGGCCTTGGCGAAGGCCAGCACGCGATCGGCGAGTGCCTTGGCTTCGTCGCGCGTGAGGTATTCGCCGTCGAGCGGGGCGGCGAAGAGCGACTTCGGAGCGTCGGACATCAGCCCTCCCTCCCGGTGTTGACCACGTTCACGCCGCGGAAGCGCGCCGGCGGGCAGCCGTGGCTGACCGAATTGGATTGTGACGGTTGCCCCTTGCCGTCGCCGAACGATCCGCCGAGGTAGTAGGAGTCCTTGCCGCCGATCATGTCCATCGCGTTCCAGAAGACGGGGGTGGTGGACTGGTAGGCCACGTCCTTCAGCATGCCGACGATCTTGCCGCCGCGCACTTCGTAGTAGGCCTGGCCGGAGAACTGGAAGTTGTAGCGCTGGTGGTCGATGGACCACGAACCGCGGTTCTTGATCACGATGCCACGGTCGGTGGCGGCGATGATGTCGTTCAGCGACAGGTTCTGCTCACCGGGCAGAAGCGAGATGTTCGGCATCCGCTGGAACTGAACCGAATCCCACGAGTCGGCGAACGAGCAGCCGTGCGACTTGCTGACACCGGTCAGCTTGGCGATCTGCGACGCCTGCTCGCGGGTGGTCTGGTAATCCTTGAAGATGCCCTTGTCCACGATGCGCCAGGAGTCGGCGGCCACGCCTTCGTCATCCCACGCACAGCGCGCCAGCGACCCTTCCTGCGTGCGGTCACCCTGAATGTTCATCAGCGGGCGGCCGTACTTGAGCTTCCCGATGTGCGCTTCCGGCGGCGCGATGAACGACGTGCCGGCGAAGTTGGCCTCGTAGCCCAGCGCGCGATCGAGCTCGGTGGGATGCCCGATCGATTCGTGAATGGTGAGCCAGAGATTTTCCGGCGTGATGATCAGGTCGTAGCGACCCGGCTCCACCGATCGTGCGCCAAGCTTTTCGACGGCCAGCGACGCCCACTTGGCGGCGTTGCCCGGCATGTTGAGCGACTCCACGTATTCCCACCCTTCCCCGCGCGGCGCGAGTTCCTCGCCGTACTGCTGGAAGCTACCGTTGCCCACCGCGGTGGCCGAAAACGACGGGCCGACGCGGATGAAGGTCTGCGTGGTCTGCGAGCCTTCGGAGTTGGCGTACATCTTGATCTCGCGCAGCAGCTGCAGCCCCGAGTTCACGAAGCGGATGCCGGGCACCTTGAGCGCAGCATCGTTGGCGGCGAACAGCATCGCGACCTTGTCCTCGATCGGCACATCCAGCGGGTCACGCTTCACCGGCGTCTGCCAGGTGCCCTTCACGACGGGCGTCGGGGCGAGTTCGATCTTGCGCTTCTGCACGCCGCTGGCCGCGCGCGAGAGTCGCGCTGCCTCACGGGCCACCTTCACCACGCCATCGGTGGTCATCACGCCGGTGGCGGCAAACCCCCAGGCGCCGTTGACGATGGTGCGGATGCCCATGCCGTAGGACTCGGAGTCCGAGACACCGGTGATCTGCCGTTCACGGGTGCCGATGTTCTGGCTGCGATAGCGGCCGATGCGCACGTCGGCGTAGGTGGCGCCGGCTTCTTTCGCGGCACTGAGAGCGGCCGCCATCAACTCGTCGGATTGAGTCTCCGTCCAGCGCGACGGCAGGCGACCCGACGACGACGCGAGGGCGCTGTTGGGCGCGACGATGACGAGCGCGGTGGCGGCGGCACCCGACTTGAGGAAGTCGCGGCGATTGCAGGACATGGGGACCTCGGTGGTGACGGGCACTTTGGACGCTGGCTCACAAGGTTACTCCGCATCCCGACGTTCCGTTGGCCGCGCCCGGCCCGCGCCGCGTCATGTCCGCCTTACCGCTCCGGCAACAACTCCGCCACCGCCGACCCATCCTTCCGCGGATCCGACGCCCCCGCATTCAGCTTCGTGGTGAAGTTGCGCGACACGGCCTGGCCCGACCCCATGCGCGTGCTGGAGTAGTCACCGCGCATCACGATCTCGTGCCCCATCGCGGCCAGCGAATCACGGGTGGACTTCGCGATACGCGACTCGAGGTTCACGTCACAGCCGGGGAACGTCTCCTTCGAGAAGCGCGCCGCGTCGATCGCACCCTGAATGTTCATGCCGAAGTCGGCGATGTTCGACACGAACTGCGCATGCGCCTGCGCCTGGTTCCATCCGCCCATGATGCCGAAGGCGATCCGGACGTCGTCCTTCGACATGAAGGCCGGGATGATCGTGTGCAGCGGACGCTTGCGACCGGCGAGCAGGTTGGGGCTGTCGGCATCCAGCGAGAAGCCACCGCCACGGTTGTGCCACACGAAGCCGGCATCGCCCACCGCCAGGCCCGCACCGAAACCCACCGTGGAATAATTGCTCTGGATGAACGACACCATGTTGCCCTCGCGGTCCACCACGCTGAGGTAGGTGGTGCCGTTGTCGGTGCCTTCGGGTGTGCCGTAACTGAGGTCGCAGCTGGCGCGCGTGGGCTGCACCAGCGAGGCACGCTTGGCCGCGTACGCCTTCGACAGCAGTGCCGTGACCGGCACCTTGGCGAAGCGCGGATCGGCGACGTACCGCTGCAGGTCCAGGTAGGCCAGCTTCTTGGCCTCGATCATGTGATGCAGCGCCTGCACCGAGTTGTGCCCCATCGTGGCCAGCGGAAACTGTTCCATGATGTTGAGCATCTCCAGCGCAGCCAGGCCCTGCCCGTTCGGCGGCAGCTCATACACGGTCCAGCCGCGATAGGTGGTGGAGATCGGCGTCACCCACTCCACCTCGTAGTCGCGCAGGTCGGCCGCCACCATCGTGCCGCCATGAAACGCCGAACTGGCGAGCAGCTTCTGCGCCACCGTGCCGGTGTAGAACGCCGCCGCACCCTGCGCGGCGATCTGTCGGTAACTCCACGCCAGTTGCGGATTGCGGAACACGTCACCCACAGCGGGCAACCTGCCGCCGGGCAGGAAGGTGCGGGCGGTGGCTGGATCGCGACGCAACACATCCTCACTGTCCTTCCAGTACACACTCACCACTTCACCAACCGGAAATCCCGACTCGGCGTACCGGATGGACGGGGCGAGGATCTGCGCAAACGACAGGCGCCCGAAACGACGACGCAGCGCTTCCCACCCCTTCACCGCACCAGGCACCGTGGCAGCGTCGATCCCGCGCGCCGGCATGCGCGTGAGGCCCTTCGCACGCAAGTGCGCCGCGGTGAGCGCCTCCGGCGCCCAGCCCGACGCGTTGAGGCCGTGCAGTAGGCCTGTCCTGGCTTCGTAGACGATCGCGAACAGGTCGCCGCCGATGCCATCGTTCATCGGCGCCACCAGTCCCATCATCGCATTCATCGCGATCGCGGCGTCGATGGCATTGCCACCGCGCTCGAGGATGCGCGCGCCGACCTGTGAGGCGAGCACACTCTCGCTGGCCACCACGCCCTGCGATGACTGCACCATCGAGCGCGACTGCGAGCGGTCCTGCGCACCCGTCGGTTGCGGCAGCAGTGCCGCAGCGAAGGCGGCGGTGGCGATGGCGGCGCGGGGGTGGAGCGGCAGGGGCATCCAGCAGTCCTCGAGGAGATGTGTGCACGACGTCGGAACCGAATCATGGCGATCCGGCGGCCCCCGGGCCATGTTCAGTGGGACCCTCGACCCCGGGCAATGGACAACGACGCCGTCAGCGCACACCTGGCTTCGGCACTCTCCGATCGCTTCCGTCTGGAGCGTGAACTCGGTGGTGGCGGCATGTCGCGCATCTTCGTGGCCACCGAACATGCGCTGCAGCGCGAGGTGGTGATCAAGGTGGTGCCGCAGGAAATGCTGGAAGGGCTGTCGGCGGCACGTTTCGCGCGCGAGGTGCTGTTCGCGGCGCGGTTGCAGCAGGCCAACATCGTGCCCGTGCTGGCCTCGGGCAGCAGCGACGACCTGTCCTGGTACAGCATGCCGTTCGTGCGCGGCGAGTCGCTGCGCGCGCGACTCGAGCGTGGCGAGCGCATTGCCGTCGCCGAAGGGATCAGCATCCTGCGCGACATCGCGCGCGCGCTCGCCTTCGCGCATGACGAAGGGGTGGTGCACCGCGACATCAAGCCGGAGAACGTGCTGCTGTCCGGCGGCACGGCGGTGGTGACGGACTTCGGCATCGCCAAGGCGATCCACATCGCGCGCACCGCCGAGATGCCGACGAATCCCGACCTGCTGACCCGCACTGGCAGCACCACGCAGACGGGTTTTGCGAAAGGCACGCCGGCGTACATGTCACCCGAGCAGGCGGCCGGTGACGAGTTCGTGGATCACCGCACCGACCTCTATTCGTGGGGCATCGTAGCCTGGGAAATGTTCAGCGGCCGCCATCCCTTCGCCGATCGAACCACGCAGCGTGCGTTGTTCGTGGCGCACGTGGCCGAGATGCCGGCGCCGATCCAGCGCATCCGTCCCGATGTCCCGGCGCCCCTGGCCGCGCTGATCGCGCAGTGCCTCGAGAAGGATCCGAGGCGACGTCCACGGTCGGCAGCCATGATCCTCGAGAGTCTCGATGCGCTGAACACGCCGTTGCACTCCGCTGCCGTGCCGGCGCGGGCCGACAACCGGCCGACACGCAGCGTGCCGCCGGTGATGGTCGTCGTCGGCTTCGTGGTGGCGATCGGCTTGGCCGCGCTGGCCTACTGGTTGATGGCAGCGCGCTGACCCGATCGACGGCCGATCGAAGTCAGGTGTCCATCTCCCGGTTCAACCAGGCGCGTGCCAGCGCCCAGTCGCGCTTCACCGTGGCGGGCGAGGTGGCCATCACGTCGGCCGTCTCCTCGATGCTCATCCCACCGAAGAAGCGGCACTCCACCACGCGCGCCAGTCGCGGATCACGTTCACCCAGGCGCTGCAGGGCCTCGTCGAGGGCGATCAGTTCGTCGCTGCGCGACGCGGCCATCGCCAGCGCATCATCCAGCGTGGCCGGCTCGATGCCGCCCCCACGCTTCTCCGCCCGGCGCGCGATCGCATAGTCCACCAGGATCCGTCGCATCGCCGTGGCGGCCGATCCCAGCACGTGCGCCTGGTTCATCCAGCGCATGCGATCCAGTGCCGCAAGCTTCAAATACGCCTCGTGCACCAGTGCCGTGGTGCCCAGCGTGTGCTCGGTGCGCTCGCCGCGCAGCTGGCGATGCGCCATCAGGCGCAGGTCGTCGTAGAGGTGCGCGTAGAGCGCCTCCAGCTCGGGAGGTGTGGCGGTGCGGCCACCGTCGGTCGGTGACGATGCAGCGGGTTCCGTCATTGCGGCAGCACGGTCCTGACCAGCGCGGCAAAGCGGGGATCACCACGCAACCGTCGCCACGCCGGATCGACCTTCAGGAACACCATCGAGTGCGA
>JANMON010000066.1:0-3904 GCA_031369265.1 Gemmatimonadaceae bacterium
TGCTGTTCCTGCAGGCGGACAATGCGGATCGCGACATCTCGCTGTACATCAACTCGCCGGGCGGCAGCATCTCGGCCGGTCTGGCGATCTACGACACGATGAACTTCATGTCGGCGCCGGTGAACACGATCTGCATGGGCCTCGCCGCCAGCATGGGGGCGTTCCTGCTCAGCGCCGGGCGGAAGGGCAAGCGCTCGGCGCTGCCGCACAGCCGGATCATGATTCACCAGCCGAGCCAGAACGGCGGCGGCGGTACGGCATCGGACATCGAGATCCAGGCTCGCGAGATCCTGTACCTCAAGGGCAAGATGAACGAGCTGATGGCCAAGCACACCGGCAAGCCGGTGGAGACCATCGAGCGCGACACCGATCGTGACCGCTTCATGAGCGCGCAGGAAGCCCTCGACTACGGCATCATCGACAACATCGTGACCAGCCGCACCGAGTTGAACACCGACACCAAGCCCGCCGTCGTGACGGCAGGCTGAGGCCGGGAACGTCATCGCACCACGACCCGTAAACGGTTGTGGTGCCGAGACTTGGGAGGGGCTGCGCCGACTGCGGTGCAGCCTCTTGCCATCTCCGGGCATGGGTGCTGTCGCATTGCGATCCCCTGCCCGGGTTGTAGGTTCCGAATCAGTGGACGAGTCCCCATGCGGGGGGCTCGCCGTTTGCTTTTCTGCCGGGTCGCGAATGTCGCACGACAAGCATCTGCGCTGCTCGTTCTGCGGAAAGTCCAAGGATGCCGTCCGGAAGTTCATCTCCGGGCCGTCCGTGTACATCTGCAACGAGTGCATCGCGCTCTGCAATGAGATCCTTGCCGAGGACGAGGAGCGCGAGGTCGCGGAAGCGATCACGCAGGTTCCGACCCCGCAGGAAATCAAGGACATCCTCGATCAGTACGTGATCGGGCAGGAGCGGGCCAAGAAGGCGCTGTCGGTGGCGGTCTACAACCACTACAAGCGCATCAACCTCGGCGCCTCCCGCGACGAGGACGTGGAGCTCGAGAAGTCGAACATCCTGATGATCGGCCCCACCGGCGTCGGCAAGACGCTGCTGGCGCAGACGCTGGCCAAGATCCTCGACGTGCCGTTCACGATCGCCGATGCCACCACGCTGACCGAGGCCGGTTACGTGGGTGAGGATGTCGAGAACATCCTCGTGCGGCTGCTGCAGGCGGGCGACTTCAACGTGCAGGAGTGCGAGCGCGGCATCGTCTACATCGACGAGATCGACAAGATCGCGCGCAAGAGCGAGAACCCGAGCATCACGCGCGACGTCAGCGGCGAGGGGGTGCAGCAGGCGCTGCTCAAGATCCTCGAGGGCACGGTGGCCAGCGTCCCGCCGCAGGGGGGCCGCAAGCACCCGCAGCAGGAATACATCCAGATCAACACCAAGGACATCCTGTTCATCTGCGGTGGCGCGTTCGACGGCCTGGAGAAGATCATCGAGGCGCGCGTGGGCAAGCAGCGCATCGGGTTCGGCGGGGCCGACAAGGCGTTGCTGGAGCGCACCGCCAAGGAGCCGTTCGCCGACGTCGAGCCGGATGACCTGCTGCGCTTCGGCATCATCCCCGAACTGGTGGGTCGCCTGCCGGTGGCAGTGCCGCTGGAGTCGCTGGACGAGGACGCGCTGGTGCAGATCCTCCGCGAACCGAAGAACGCGCTGGTGAAGCAGTACCAGAAGCTGTTCGCGCTGGAGGAGGTCAAGCTCGACTTCGAGGACAACGCCCTGCGCGCGGTGGCCACCAAGGCCCTCAAGCGCGGCACTGGCGCGCGCGGGTTGCGCGCGATCCTCGAGGAGATCCTGATGGACGTGATGTTCGACCTGCCGAGTCGCGAGGACGTGACCGAGGTCCGCGTCATCGAGAGCTGCGTGACGAGCCGCGCCCAGCCCCTGCTCGAGATCTCTCCCGCTCGTCGCAAGAAGGAAGCGTAGCCCTGAGCCCGGTCTTCCGGCGCGATGGGGACAGGATCGAGACGCCGGAGCGGTTGCCTGTAGTGCCGCTGCGCGACGTCGTGATCTTTCCCCACGTCGTCATGCCCCTGCTGGTCGGCCGCGCCGCCAGCCTCGCCGCCCTCGATACCGCTGCGGCCGACGACTCGCTCGTCTTGCTGGTGGCGCAGAAGCGCGCCGACACCGAGGAGCCGGGGAGCACCGATCTCTATCGTGTCGGTGTGATCGCGCGCATCCTGCAGATCTCACGCCTGCAGAACGGCACCACGCGCGTACTGGTGGAGTCGCTGGCGCGCGCCAAGGTCACGCGCTACGCCATGGCCGGCTCGCACCTCAAGGCCAACGTGCAGCCCTATCCGCTGGATGCGGTCGGGTTGAGCGAGGACGAGGAACGCCAGGCACGACGCGCGATCTCCTCGTTCGAGGAATACGTTGCCCTGCACCGCCGGCTCCCCGACGAGATCGTACGGCTGATCGGCAGCGCCGAGACGCACGAGCAGCAGGCGTGTCTGATGGCCGCGCACCTGAGCGTGAAGCTCGAGGTGCGACAGCGGCTGCTGGATGCGCAGAACCTCGGCCTGCTCTTCGACCAGTTGATGATGACGCTGGCCGGCGAAGTGGAGCTGCTGCGCCTGGAGCGGAAGATCGAGGACGACGTGCGCGGTGCACTGTTCCAGAACCAGCGCGAGTTCTACCTGCAGGAGCAGCTGCGCGCGATCCACCGTGAACTCGGCAATGAGGACGGTGACGACGTGCAGGAGCTGGAGGCGCAGCTGGTGGCCGCGCGCCTGCCCGACGCGGTGCTGACGCGTGCGCGTCGCGAGGTGCGAAAGCTGCGGAAGATGGCGCCGCTGAGCCCCGAGGCGACCGTCAGCCGCACCTTCCTCGACTGGGTGCTGGCCTTGCCATGGCACGCCCGCACCGAGGACACGCTGGACGTGGCGCGCGCGAAGCAGGTGCTGGACGAGGATCATTACGGTCTCGAGGACGTGAAGGACCGCATCCTCGACTACATCGCGGTGCTGAAGCAGGTCGGGAAGATGGATGGCCCGATCCTCTGCCTGGTGGGACCGCCGGGTGTCGGCAAGACGTCGCTGGCGCGCTCCATCGCCGGCGCGCTGGGTCGCAAGTTCGTGCGCATGTCGCTGGGCGGCGTGCGTGACGAGGCCGAGATCCGCGGACACCGCCGCACGTACATCGGTGCCATGCCGGGCCGGATCATCCAGGCCATGCGGCGTGCCGAGAGCGTGAACCCGGTGCTGCTGCTGGACGAGGTGGACAAGCTGGGCGCCGACTGGCGTGGCGATCCGTCGGCCGCGCTGCTGGAGGTGCTCGACCCGGAACAGAACACGGCGTTCAATGATCACTACCTCGAGATCGACTACGATCTCAGTCAGGTGCTGTTCGTGACCACCGCCAACTCGCTCTCCGGCATCCCCGAGCCGCTGCGCGACCGCATGGAGATCATCCGGCTCACCGGCTACCTGGACCAGGAGAAGCTGGCGATCGCCACGCAGTACCTGGTGCCGCGCACGCTGAAGGCGGTGGGTATCGATGCTGCCGACGTGACGTGGGAGCCCGATGCGCTGCGCACCATCTGCCGCGGCTGGACCCGTGAAGCCGGTGTGCGCGACTTCGAGCGACGCTTGGCGCGCGTGGCCCGCAAGCTGGCGCGGCAGCGCGCCGAGGCGCCGGTGTCGAAGAAGGCGCCAGCACCGCTCGTCGTGCGCACCAAGGAGCTCACCGGGCTGCTGGGTGCGATGCAGTTCGATCCCGATGACACGTCGCTGGACGACAAGGTCGGCGTGGCCACCGGTCTCGCCTACACCACCGTTGGTGGCGAGACGCTGGAGATCGAAGTCAGCGTGGTGGAAGGCCGTGGACGCCTGCAGCTCACCGGCACGCTCGGCGACGTGATGAAGGAGTCGGCGTCGGCGGCGATGAGTTA
>JANMON010000077.1:0-9925 GCA_031369265.1 Gemmatimonadaceae bacterium
GATGTCGAGGGTACCGCGTTCGTCGACGTCAACACCGGCGAACTGCGTCACATCACGTACAGCTACGTCGCATCACGCAAGCTGATCCCGGTGTTCGCCGAACACGCCGGCGGCGAGGTGCAGGTGCGCCGGCTGGCGAACGGGCAGTGGATCGTGAACAAGTGGTTCATCCGCATGCCGATCTTCGGGCAATCGGCGACGAGCCAGCGCCTCGTCGTCACGGGCTACCACGAGGTCGCGGGGCTGGTGCATGACATGCGCCAGCCCGCTCCCGCATCCGCACCACGCCCACCGCGCTAACCGCAGCGAGATGCCTCAGGCGTGCCGACGGTCCGGCAGCAGCCACGCCAGCACGGCCATCGGCGGGCCGCACGCTGCCAGCAGCAGGATCATCGTGTGCAGTCCGCGCACGTCGGCCACGCGACCCAGCAACGGTGCCGCCAGTCCGCCGAACGTCACCGCCAGGCCCACCGTCACGCCCGATGCGGTGCCGACGTGACGCGGCAGGTACGCCTGGCCCAGTACCACCATCACTCCACCCGGTGCAAACAGCGTGAACGCCAGCAGGGGCAGCACCAGCCACGCCTGCAGTGCCGAGTGTGCGCTGCCCAGCAGCCAGAACGCGGGCCCGATGGCCACGAAACTCCACACGATCACCTGCTTCGCGCCGTAGCGGTCGGCCATCCGTCCGCCGAGCAGCACGCCACCGAGGCCGATCAGCAACAGCATCGAGAGCGCCACCGCGCCGCTCTGCAGCGACACGTGCAGGTTGCGTGACCAGTACGTGGGAAGGAAGGTGTTCATCGCCACGAACATCATGCTGCGCATGCCGATCACGATCCCCAGCAGCGCGAACGCACCCCAGGCATCGTGCGGCATCGACGCATCGGCATGCGTGTCCTTCACCTTGCGCTCGCGCGGCAGCGCGCCCATGGCGCGGCTGAGGATCCAGGCGCAGGGAATCGAGAGCAGGCAGAGCGCCGCCAGCAGGCCACGACTGGACGGGTTGGCCAACGGGACCACCACGATCGGCGCCAGCGCGAAGCCGATGTTGCCACCGATGGTGAAGAAACTCATCCCGGTGCCTTTGCGATCGGCCGAGAAGGTGCTCACCGCGCGCGTCGCTTCAGGATGGAACGCGGCCACACCGATGCCCGCCAGCGCCACGGCCGCCAGTGCCAACGTGTACGTCGGTGCCATCAGCGCCGCGGCCACGCCGCCGGCCGCCAGAATCAGTCCATACGTGGTCAGCCACGGCATCGCACGACGGTCCGCCAGCCAGCCGAAGTACGGCTGCAGCACCGCCGAAAGGATCGTGGCGGCGAACACCGCACTCGCGCCGCGGGCCAGCGTGAGGTGAAAAGTGGCGATGAAATACGGCACCAGCGCCGGCACCGCCGCCTGGTAGAAGTCGGTCGCACCATGACCGAGCATCAACCGCAACACCGACGGGCGGTCGAACTGCGTGGTGGCGCGCGCCGGATCGAGGCGGACGCTGACGGCGGTCATGGCATCAACTCCGGCCCAGAGGCGGCGGTCCGCGGGATGTAGCGCCCGCGACGGAACAGCGAGGTCACCGCGCGTGTCGCGGCACCCGCATCGCCGGCAGCGATCGCCGCCAGCAAGGTCTCGTGTTCGCGTGTCGTGTCCACGTCGTCGAACGCACTCTCGCGCTTGTGCACCGTCAGCGACTGCACCAGCGTGTCGCTCAACACGCGATAGAGGTCAATCAGCATGTCGTTCTGCGTGGCGGCGACGATGCGCAGGTGGAACGCGACGTCGGCATCGGCGAAGCCCTGCGCATCACGCTCCGCCAGCGCGGCGGCGCGCGCATCGAGGTGCTCGCGCAAAGCCACCAGGTCCTCGTCGCTGCGACGCTCGGCGGCGATCCGCGCTGCCTGCAGGTCGAGCGCCTCGCGCACGTCGTAGATCTCGTGGAGCTGGGCCCGCTGGCAGCGGGTGCGGAGCGGTTCGTTGTCGGCCGGGCGACCGGTCACATACGTCCCGTCGCCCTGTCGGACCTGCACCAAGCCGACGCGGGCCAGAGTCCGCACCGCCTCGCGGATGGTGGAGCGTCCAACGCCGAGCTGCGTCATCAGCTCGGTCTCGGTGGGCAGTCGCGCCCCAATCGGCCACTCCTCGGCCGCGATGCGCGCCTCGAGCTGGGCCGCGGTGGCGTCGGCGAGGGAGATTCGGGTGATGGTGGTCATGCTCAAACATCTGATGATCAGATGAACCGGGCAAGCCCCGTGAATTGCCCGTCTCAGCGGTGGCAGCCTCAGCCGGCCGCTTGAGTGCCTATGTTCTTCCAGGCAAATTGTCTCGAGCAGCTGGCCCAATTCGCGCAGGCCGTCACGGTGTATCAGTGGCACGCTGACGAGCGAGGGGCGGCCAGTTGCGGTCGTCTCCATCGTGGAATCGCCGCATGGCGAGTCCCCGTGTTCTCCCTGCCGGGCCCCACCCGGTGCGCGTCGCGGCGCCGCAGCCGCCCATTCTGGATCCGTGAATGACCGAAACGCAGGAACGCTTTCTCCGCACCGTGCTGACCCGGATCGAGCTCGATTCGGTCGTGGAGTTGCACCTCTTCCCGCCGATCCGGCGCGGGACGATGGAGACCGGCGTCGCCGTCATCGCCACCGTGCTGCCGCGGGCACCGCTCACGGTCGTCGAGTCGGTGCCTGATCCGGTCGCCGACATCGCGCCCGACATCGCGCCAGACGTCGCGATGGAGTTGGCGCCGCTCGCCGCCACCGAGCTCGCCGCTGACGCCACGACCGACACTGCGCAGCACAGCGATGGCGACGAGGCCTCACCGTACGCGGCCGATTCGTCACACTCGGCGAGCGCGGTCGCCGCACCGCGCCTGCGCATCCTCACAGCCGCCTATCGCCACACCATCAAGGGCGTCGACCGCGGCAAGTGGGCGGTGGACGTGCAGGAAGAAGCGGATGCGCCGCGTGAGGCGGTGGAGGCCGTGCTGCGCGGTGTGCGCCATCGCAGCAGCGAACCCGCCGATCCCGAGTCCGTCACCCACGACACCCTCGCCGCGCTGGTGGCACCGGCGCGCGTCGCACCGGCGGCCTGACCCTGCAGCACTCCGCCGATCGCTCGAGTCAGCGCGACGAGCTGTCGCAGTTTCGGCAGTACCTGCGCCAGCACAACCTGCCGGTCACGCAGCAGCGGCTGGCGATCGCCGGCGTGCTCTTCGCCTCCGATCGACACCTGTCGGCCGAAGAAGTCGCGCACGACGTGTCGGCGCAGGGCGAGAATGCAGGCACCGCCACCATCTATCGCACCCTCGACCTGCTGGTGAAGAGTGGGCTGGTGGTGGAGCGCGATTTCGGTGAGGGGTTTCGACGTTTCGAGCCGTCGCGCGGCATTCCCCACCACGAGCACCTGCTCTGCACGGTCTGCGGGCGCGTGGACGAGTTCCGCGACGAACGCCTCGAGCGGATGACCACGATCATCGCCGAGTCGCATGGCTACAGCCGTCAGCGTCACCGGCTGGTGATCTACGGGGTGTGTGCCGAATGCCAACGCAGCGGTGGCCCGCGGCGCTGAGTCACGGCGCGTCGCCGCACCGCATCCTCGCTGACGGTGCGATGCCGTACCTTCACGCCATGCACTCCGGCCCATCGATCTCGCTGGCGGTGGCCTTCTCGGCGGGGCTCCTGAGTTTCCTGTCGCCGTGTGTGCTGCCGTTGATCCCGAGCTACGTCACGTTCATCACGGGCCTCGGCCTCGACGACGTGACGCGCTCACGCCGCACGGCGCTGGTGCACGGCCTGCTGTTCGTGCTCGGTTTCACGCTGATCTTCCTCGCGCTCGGTGCGACCGCCACGGTGCTCGGCCGGCTGTTGTTCTCACAGCGGATCTGGATCACTCGCGCCGGCGGTGTGCTGCTGATCCTCTTCGGCCTCTACATGGCCGGTGTGTTGCGCATCGGTGCCCTCGATCGTGAGCGCCGACTGCACCTCGCCGACAAGCCGGTGGGATACCTCGGCACGGTGCTGGTGGGTGTCGCCTTCGGCGCTGGCTGGACGCCGTGCCTCGGACCGGTGCTCGGCGGCATTCTCGCCTACACCTCGACGGTGGCCGACCTGCAGCGCGGACTCCTGCTGCTGACGGCGTATTCACTCGGCCTCGGCATCCCGTTCCTGCTCTCGGCGCTGATGGTGGATCGCTTCCTGGGCTGGTTCCAGCGTGTGCGGCGGCATCTCGGCACCGTCAACCGTGTCGCCGGTGCGATGCTGGTGCTGGTCGGCCTGCTGATGCTCAGCGGTGCGTTCACGACGATGTCCGGCTGGCTGGTGGACTTCACGCCGGACGCCCTGCGGTCGCGCATCTGATCGGACGGGCCTACACCGTCACCGCATCCAGCTCGTCACTCACCTGCTGGCGCCGCAGCAGCTGCCAGTAGCGACCCCGCTGCGCCACCAGCGCGTCGTGCGTGCCCTGTTCCACGATGCGTCCCTCGTCCAGCACCACGATCCACGACGCGTCGCGCACCGCGCTCACGCGATGCGACGCGATCAACGCGGTGCGACCGGTCAGCTCCTCGCGCAGGCCCTGCAGGATCGCCGCTTCGGTGCCGGTATCCACTGCGCTCAGCGCATCGTCCAGCAACACGATCTGCGGATCGCGCGCCAGCGCGCGCGCGATCGCAGCGCGCTGCTTCTGCCCGCCACTGAGGTTGATGCCACGTTCGCCGAGCATGGTGTCGTAGCCGTCGGGGAGATCCACGATCGCGGCATCCAGCTGTGCCACCGAGGCCGCCTCACGCGCCGCATCGTCGTCGTTGCCGCCGTAGGTCAGGTTGGCCAGGATCGTGTCGCTGAACAGCACCGTCTCCTGCGGCACGTAGCCGATGGTGGAGCGCAACAGCTCGAGCGGGAGCTGCGTGGTCGGCACGCCATCCACCAGGATTGCGCCTTCCTGCGGATTCCAGAATCGCGGCACCAGGTCCATCAGCGCACTCTTGCCGCTGCCGGTGGCGCCGACGATGCCCACCGTCGCACCGGCGTCCACGCTGAACGACACGTGGCGCAGCACCCAGCGCGGTGTGCCGCCGTCGCCCACCGGGTAGTGGAAGCCGACGTTGCGGAACTCGAGTGAGCGCCCGCGTCGCGCATCGGGTGGCAGCAGGGCAGGGTGTGCCGCGGTCACCACCGAGGCCGTCGCGTCGAGGATGTCGTTGATCCGATTCATGCTCGCCGCGCCGCGCTGGAACAGGTTGATCACCCAGCCGAGGGCGATCAGTGGCCAGGTGAGCATCGCGAGGTACAACCCGAACGCCACGAAGTCACCGACGGTGATCTCACCACGCAGCGTGGCGCTTCCACCGATGCCGAGGACCGCCACCGCGCCGATGCCGGCCAGCAGCTGCAGCCCCGGGGACATCAGGCCGTACAACTTGGCCAGCCCCATGTTGCGGCGGAGATACTCCGTGTTGAGCGACGCGAAGTGTGCCTCCTCGGCCGATTCCTGGCGGAAGGCGCGCACGATGCGCGCACCGCTGATGTTCTCCTGCGCGTGCGTAGTCATGACGCCGAAGTGTTCCTGCACGGCTTCGAAGCGCTTGTGGATCAGCGATCCCAGCACCGCCATCACCACGGGCAGCAGCACCATCGGCAGCACCGCGACCCACGTCAGCTGCGGGCTGATGCGGACCATGAACACCAGCGCGAAGATGCCGCCGGCGATGGTATTCACGAGGTACATGATCGCCGGGCCGGCGACCATGCGGACGGCGGACAGGTCGTTGGTCAGCCGAGCCATCAGGTCGCCGGTGCGATTGCGGCCGAAGAAGCCGGCGTCCAGCGTGATCAGATGGCGGAACATTGCGTTCCGGAGGTCGTATTCCACGTATCGGCTGATCGCATTCAGGATGTTGCGCATCTGGAATCGAAGTACCGCGGTGACCAGCGCCGTGCCCGTCATGGCGGCGGCGATCATCCAGATCTGGCGGGGTGGGGCGCCTGCCTTCAGGTCGTCCACCGCGCGCCGCAGCAGCCACGGAATGGCGCTGGAGATGGCGCTCGACCCGATCACGCAGGCCAGGCCAAGGACCATTCGCCCCTGGTAGGCGCGCACGAACGGCACGAGCGCGCGCAGGGCGCGCAGGCTGCTGGTACGAGGCTTGCTCATCAGATTGGTAAGCGCTGCAACGACGTCTGCACAGACGTCGTGGCGTGACCATCTGCACAAGGAGAATTCATGCGATCGAGTGAAGTTATGCCCCGAATGTTCCTGCCGCTGGCCGCCGTGGCGGTCTTGCTGAGCGCCTGTGGCGACAAGAAGAGCGACGATTTGGCCGCTGATGTTTCAGCCGCCGGCGACACGGTGCGCTCCATGACGGGTGACTCGGTGACCGCCGTCGAGGTGATCCCGCCCGCGGCCACGCCGCCGACCACGGCCGCCGAGCCGCTGGTGGCTGGTCGCGAGAGCCCGAAGCCGGTGGCGTCCCGCCCCCGCCCGGCCAGTCGGCCGCGCGCGCCGCGTCCGACGCCGAGCAGCACCGGTAGCACGCCGTCCGCGGCCGTCGCGTCGTCGGGCGTGGTTGCCTCAGGTACCACGATCGGCGTCTCCAATGGTCCGAAGGTCTGTTCGAACAACCTGGCCGTGGGTGACCGCGTAACGGCCACCACCAACAACACGATCAGCGCCACCAACGGCGTCTCGATCCCGGCCGGGGCACGTATGGGCCTGGTCGTGACCAAGTCGAAGACGTCCGGTTCGCAGGGTGATGACGCGGCGCTCGAGTTCGACGTCCGCAGCCTGACCTACGGCGGTGAGACCTACACCGTCGCCGGTACCGTCTCCACCGATGCGGTGGTGATGGAGCGCAAGGGCGGCGATGGCAAGAAGGTCGCGATCGGTGCCGCGGCTGGCGCCGTGATCGGTAACGTGATCGGCGGCGGCAGCCGTGCACAGCGCACCGTGGTTGGTGCGGCGGCCGGTGGTCTGGCCGGTGCCGCGGCTGCAGCGATGACGGGTGACCGTCTGGCCTGCCTGCCCGAGAATGCGGCGCTCACCGTGCGCCTCGGCAGCGCCTTGACGGTCAAGAACTGAGGCGCTGACCGCTCCCAGTTGGCCGGTCCGCGCGCACCACCCTGCGCGCGGGCTGACCGGCCGAAACCGGGGCACCTGAAGGGCCCATGTCTGCAGACGCGGACGTGGGCCCTTCAGCCGTTCTGGAGCGCCAGCGCTGCGCGCCAACGACGAGGGGCGATATCGTGTACCGGAGTAAACCGTTCGCTGCGCGCGAACGTCAGATGCCTGATTCCGGTGCTTTATCGGCTGCGTCCCTCCTCCCGTCCGCCCCCGTGCGTCTCCGCCTCATTCTGTCGCTGTTGGCTGTCGTTGCACTGGTCGTGGTCGCCCCGCTGCACGCGCAGCAGCAGCTGGACGTGATCCGCGGCCTGATCACCGGTCCTGACTCGATCCCGATTGCCGGCGCGCGTGTCACCGCCACCTCACTCTCGGGCAACGTGAACCGCAATGCGCGCACCGATACGCGCGGGCGATTCACCATCACCTTCCCGGGTGGTGATGGCGACTACTTCATCACCGTCACGGCACTCGGATTCGCGCCGAAGCGCTTCGAGGTGAAGCGCACCGCCGATCAGGAAGTGCTGCTGGCCGACACGCGACTCTCGCGCGCGGTGCAGCAGCTCGACGAGGTGCGCGTGGTGGGTGACCGTCCGCGCACGACACGCGACGATCGTACGCCGGACATCAGCGGCAGTGAACGTGCGGTGAACAGCGGCAATGTGGCGGCCGGGCAGGCCGGTGACCTGGCGGCGATGGCTGCCTCGCTGCCGGGTGTGCAGCTGGTGCCCGGTGCCGACGGTGATCCGTCGGGTTTCTCGGTGCTCGGCCTCACGCCGGACCAGAACAACTCCACGCTCAACGGCCAGAACTTCAACGGGTCGAACCTGCCGCGGGATGCAGGAATCCAGACCTCCCTGGTGACGGCGCCGTACGATGTGTCGCGCGGCGGCTTCAGCGGCGCGCAGTTCGCCATCCGTACGCCGAGTGGGTCGAACTTCCGGTCGCGGACGATGAGCCTGAACCTGGACGCGCCGGCGTTGCAGTTCACCGATGCTGCTGCGCGCTCGTTGGGTCAGGAGTACAGCAACGCGTCGCTGGGCGGGTTGCTGGCCGGCCCGATCGTCGCCGACAAGGCGTTCTACAACCTGTCGTACCAGCTCGGCCGACGCAGCAACGATCTGCGTTCGGTGCTCAACACCGATGCCGACGGACTGCTCACCAGTGGGGTGTCGCCCGATTCCGCGGCGCGACTGCTCGGTATCATGCAATCGCTCGGCATTCCCGCCACCTCCGCGGCCAACCCGCAGAACCGACTCAGCGACCAGGGCAACCTGTTCGGCGCCATCAACCTCGCGCCACCGGGGTCACGCACTGGGCAGGCCTTCACCTTCACCGGCAACGGCTCGTGGAATCGCACCACGCCCGTCAGCGGCTCGGTGAGTGAACTGCCTGGCCACAGCGGCGAACGGATCAACTGGAACGGTGGCGTGTCGGGACGTCACTCGGCGTACTTCGACAGCGGCATCCTGACCGAGACCAATGTCAACCTGAACGCGTCGCGCAATTACGGCTCACCGTTCTACGACCTGCCGAGTGCCAGTGTGCGGGTGAACTCGGCACTGGAGGATGGCACCGACGGGTTGCGTGTGCTGCAGTTCGGCGGCAACCCGTTCCTCGCGACGTCGCAGGAGAATGCCAGTGCCGGCGTGTTGAACACGCTGTCCTGGTTTTCGCAGAGCAGCAAGCATCGACTCAAGTTCACCAGTGAGCTGCGGTACGACCGCTTCCGCGTGGACCAGACGCTGAACCGATTCGGATCGTACGCGTTCAATTCGCTCTCCGACCTCGAGGCCGGCCGGGCGGTGTCGTTCACGCGCCAGCTCGCGCCGCGCGAGCGGACCGGCAGCCAGACCATCGCGGCTGTGTCGCTGGGTGATGCGTGGCGCAAGAGCAACGACCTGCAGATCCAGTACGGTGTGCGTCTCGACGGCAATCGGTTCGATCGCGGGCCGGTGGAGAATCCGGAGATCCAGCGACTGTTCGGCGTCGGCAACACGGCCGTGCCCAATCGCGTGTATGTGAGCCCGCGGCTCGGATTCTCCTGGACGCTCGGCACGGCGCCGCAGATCGCCGCCTTCGACGGGGCCGTGCGCGGTCCTCGCGCGGTGGTGCGTGGCGGCATCGGCATCTTCCAGAACGTGCCGCAAGCCGGCCTGCTTGGCACCGCCATCGACAACTCGGGACTCACCGGCGCGGTGCAGCAGCTGGGCTGCTTCGGGGCTGCGGCACCATCACCGCAGTGGAACAGCTGGCTCAGCAACCCGTCACAGATCCCGCAGCAGTGTGCCGACGGCACCGTCACCTCACCCTTCGCCAATGGCGCGCCGAACGTGACGTTGTTCGCCACCGACTGGGCGGCCACGCGCAGCTTGCGCTCCAACCTGCAGTGGAACGGCCCGATCCTGCGCAACCGCTTCAGCGCCAGCGTGGACGTGACGTACTCGCGCAACATGAACCAGCCCGGTACGGTGGACCTGAACTTCGCCGGCACGCCGCGCTTCACGCTGGCCGACGAAGCGGCGCGCCCGGTGTTCGTGCCGGCCGATCGCATCGATTCATTCACCGGCGCCGCCGCGCCGCGCGACTCGCGCCTGTCGTCGGCGTTCAACGTCGTGAACGCGAACCAGTCCGACCTGCTCAGCGAGTCGCGGCAGGTGAGCGTGCGCCTTTCGCCGCTCAACTTCAACTCGCGCGTGCAGTGGAGCCTCTCGTACGTGTACGGCAACGTGCGCGAGCAGTTCCGCGGCTTCCAGAGCACGGTCGGCGATCCGCGTGACGTCGGCTGGTCGCGCTCCTCGTTCGACTCGCGGCA
>JANMON010000113.1:0-3909 GCA_031369265.1 Gemmatimonadaceae bacterium
TCGGCGCCTCGCAGACGCCGCGTCTCTGGCCGCTGAAGAAGCACGACAAGGGCGAGTTCGTCTTCTTCGTCCCTGGCCGCGACCTGGTGCTGCCGCCGGCCCCGGAGCTCACCTTCGAGCGGAATCCGTGGCAGGGCCTCGCCTCGTACGATGCCGGCAACGCCGCGCTCTTCTTCGGGCGCGACGCCGAGATTGCGACGTTGCGCGACAAAATCGGCGCGCAGCCACTGACGGTGGTGCTCGGCGCGTCGGGCACCGGCAAGTCGTCGCTGGTGAAGGCCGGTGCAGTGCCGCGACTGCGGACCGACGGATGGTTCGTGCTCCCCGTGATGCGCCCGGGTTCCACGCCGATGGCCGCCCTCGCGCAGGCGCTGGCTGGCGACGGTGCCGCCGTCGCCAGCACGGCCGAGGCGATTTCAGCGCGGGTGGGAGCACTGGTGGCGGCACATGCGCCGAAGCCCGTGCTGCTGGTCATCGACCAGTTCGAGGAATTGATCACGCTCGCACGCCACGGCAACGACCGCGATACGGTGTTGACCCTGCTCGCGCGGTTGGTGGAGCAGCACCCTGACGGATTCCGGCTGGTGGTGACCATCCGCACCGACTTCGAGCCCAACTTCGATCGCACCGCGTTTGGTGACCGCTGGACTGCGGGGCGTTTCGTGATTCCGCCGATGTCGCGCGAGAACATGAAGGCCGTGATCGAGCAGCCAGCCGCCGCCCGTGTGCTGTACTTCGAGCCGTCGAACCTGGTGGAGACGCTGCTCGACGAGGTGGTCGCCACCCCCGGTGCACTGCCGCTGCTCTCGTTCGCGCTGAGCGAGATGTACATCGCCTTCGTGAAGCGACAGGGTGGTGACCGCGCCATCACCCGCTCCGACTACGACGCCGTGGGTGGCGTGGCGGGGGCGCTGCGGTCGCGCGCCGAAGCGGAATACGCGGCGCTGGACGAAGCGCATCGCGGCACGCTGCGGCGCGTGATGCTGCGCCTCGTGAGCAGCGATGGCGCTGGGCTGGCACGTCGGCGCGTGAGCGACGACGAGCTGACGATCGCCGATGCCGCCGAACAGGCGCGCGCGAAGACCGTCGTCGAGCGCCTGACGACGGCGCGCCTGCTGGTGGAGGGTCGCGAAGCCGACGGCGCAACGTTCGTGGAGCCGGCGCACGATGCACTGGTACGCGGCTGGGGACGCCTGCTGGAATGGGTGCGCGACGAAGGCTCGGCGCGGTTCCCGCTGCTGCAGCAACAACGCCTCGCGCGTGCGGCCGAGGAGTGGGAGCGCACCGGCGACGCGTCACGCGACGGCATGCTGTGGCGCGACGCCGCCCGCAGCGCACAACTGGCACCACTGGTGCGCCAGCGGGTGCCGTGGTTCAATGCCCGCGAACTGGCCTTCGCGCGGCGCAGCATCCGGGGCCGCAACATCGCCCGTGCGACGGCGGCAGCAGCAGCGCTGATCATCGTGGTGGCCGGTGCCGTCGCGGCCATTGCCGGCCTGCGTGCCAGCCGGCGGGCGGAGGAGGTCCGGATCGCGTCGGTGGCACGCACCGCGCAATCGATGGTCAGTGAGGATCCACTGCTGGCCGCACAGCTCCTCGGCAGCATCGACAGCGCCATGGTCGCGCGGCTCGATGACGCGACGCGCCTCTCCATCCTCGGCACCGCGCAGCAGCTCGGCCGCGGGCCGCAGGTGTCGATGACCTTCGGCAGCCGACTGCCGCTCAATCTGGCGGCGATGAGTGGCGACGGGCGCTGGTTGGTGGAGGCGGAGGGGATCGAGGTGTGGTTGCACCAACTCGGCAGCGGAATTTCGCGGCGGCTACCGGCCGACACCACCGCCGGCACCAAGACCGTTGCGTTCGACAGTGCCAGCACACAGGTCGCCCTCGGCAGCCTCTCTGGCCTCGTGCATGTCAGCACGCTGGACGAGTCGCGCGCCACACCGCTGGTGTTCGCCGCGTCGAGTCGGCTCCCGCTCATCCACGTCGCGTTCAGCCGCAGCGGCTCGCTGTTGCTCGTCACCAACGCGGAGGGCACGCTCCGTGTGGTTGACCTCGAGGCGGCCCGTCGCGCGGGGGTCCGCGCACCGGTCCCTGGCGACACCACGATCATCGACGAGCGTCTGGTGCGCTGGCGTGCCGATGGCGTGCAATTCGCTGTCGCGCTCGAAGGTGGGCGAGTGGCGACGGTAGACTTTGACCACACGACGCTGCAGCTCTGGTCGGCCACCGGTCTGAAGGAACGCGCCTTCAGCCTGCCGAGCAACGAGAAGATCGCCGTGCTCGAGGTGAGCCCTGACGGTCGCAGCGTGGCGATCGGCAGCAACTCGGGCGCACTCCGCCTCGTGTCGCTCGGCCAGCGCCCGCAACCTGTCACCCTGGGCCAACACGCCGGCGCGGTGGTCGCACTGGCCTGGAGTCCGGATGGCAGGCAGCTGGTGAGCACCGGCGTGGACAACACGGTGCGGCTCTGGAACGCCGCCACGCGCACGCTGCAGCGCAGCATCCTGCGACCCGATGAACCGATGCAGACAGCGACCTTCAGTGCGGATGGTCGCCTGTTCGTGACGTCGTCGCCGTACACGTATCACGCCGTGGTGTTCGACACCACCGGGGCTGCCGTCACGCTTCCCGGCCACACCAACGAGATCTTCGCGGCCGGCGTCGCAGCAGACGGACGGATCGTCACTGCCGCGCGCGACGGTGGCATCTGGCTCTGGACAGGGCCACCTGCCCCGCTGCACCAGACGGCAGGCGGTATCGACCCCGCGTACCCGTCGGGTGGTGACATCACCGCGGTCGGCTTCACCCGTGATTCGCGCGCGGTGGCGCTGGGCAGCCGCGATGGGCTGCTCTATCGCTACCGGCTGGACAGCGCCGCAGGGGCCGTGCTGCTCGACACCCTGCCAGGGACCCTGCGTGCGCTGCACTGGAGCGCCGATGGCAATCAGCTGCACGCACTCCGGTACGACGGCGGCCGCCTGCGCTGGACCTTCGGCGCCAAGCCGCTGCGGTCTGAGGTTGACAATCCTCGCAAGGAATTCCTTGTCGATGAACAGCAATCACGAGACGGGCGATACGTGCTGGCGCAGACCACGGATGGCGACGCCACCGTCTGGGACATCACCGACAGCGTGCCGCCCTTGCGCGTCATGATGGTGCGGGCCGATTCAGTCTGCCGAGATGCACAGGACGAGAAGTACGACCCGGAGCTGTTCGACTGTGAGCAGCGAAAGCCGGAATGCGCCGCGATGTCGGGCAACGGCGAGTGGCTGGCCACCTGTCGCGCCGACGGCTCGATCATGCTGCACCGGCGCGACGGTCGGATATCGCCCCGGCGCATCACGATCCCGTTCGATTTCGCCGGTGCAGTAGCCCTCAGCGCTGACGGGCGCCTGCTGGCGGCCAGTTTCGCGCTCGCCGGGGTGCGAACGTGGCCGACCGACGTCCCAGCGGACACCGGGCGGAGTGAGAAGATCAGCGAGATCAATGTGGAGCGCCTCGTGTTCTCTCCCGACGGTCAGCGACTCGCCGCACTCACGAACGACAACTGGGTGCACGTGCTCGATCGCACCACCGGTGTCGCACGGCCGGTGCTGCGCCCGCGCGGACAGGCCCTGCAGCTGCTGCGATTCACCCCCGACGGACGCCACCTGATCACCGTCGGCCGAAGTGAGAAGGAGGCGCGGCTCTGGACCGTGGATGGTGCCGGGAGTGCGGTGTCGCTTGATGCCGGCGGCGGGTTGATCGCGGAGCTGGCGGTGTCGTCAGACGGTCGCTGGATCGTGACCACCAACGACCGGCAGGGTGCGCAGTTGCATCCGCTCGACGTCAACCTCGCGCTCACACCGTTCCGCATTTCACCCGTCTGTCTCTCCGCGGCGCGGCGGCAGCGATACCTGGTGGAGT
>JANMON010000156.1:0-10131 GCA_031369265.1 Gemmatimonadaceae bacterium
GCCCGGCCAGATGCGCTGGATGCAACTGCGGGTGGGGATCGTGGCGGTGGTGGTGCTGGCGGTGGTTGCGATTGCGATCCTGCGGCTGGATGCGGTGGGATCGCTGTTTGCAACGCCTGTCGAGTTCACCGTCCGCTTGAATGATGGTCTCGGGCTGCGCGAGGGCAGTCAGGTGACGGTGGCGGGCTTGCCGGCCGGCATCGTATCCGACCTCGCCGTGACACCCGTGAACGATGGCGCTGGCACGGTGGTGTCGGCGCGCGTGACGATGAACGCGAAGCAGTTCGCGCTGCTGCGCGAGGACTCGCGCAGCCGGTTGCGTGTGCTGGGGCTGCTGGGCGACCGGCTGCTGGACTTCACGCCCGGATCACCGAACCGTCGTGCGCTGAAGCCGAACGACACGCTGCGCGTGGAAGCGTTCGCGGAGCTCGGCGACCTGTTCGCGGTGGCGGATACCGCCATGCGCGCCGTCAGTGCGGTGAGCACCGACCTGCGTTCGGTGGCCGGACGACTGCAGAAAGGCGACGGCACCATGGGTCGCCTGTTCACCGACGCCGCGTTGTACGACACGCTCCTGCGCACCGTCCGACGCGCCGACCAGGTGCTGAACGCCGTGCAATCGGGACGGGGCACGCTCGGTCGATTGCTCCGTGACACCACGTTGTACGGCAGCGTCACCAGTGCCGCGGTCGCACTCGACAGCGCGGCGTCGATGATCAACGATCGCGACGGCACGATCGCCATGCTCCAGCGCGACACCGCCTTCGCGCTGCGACTCCGTCGCGCCACCGCCGGCATCGATACGCTGGTGCGCGGCCTGAACGCAGGGAAGGGCACCGCCGGCCAGCTGCTCACCGAGCGCGAACTGTACGATCGCCTGCTGCGCGTCACCGCAGCGCTCGACAGTCTCGCCGCCGACGTGCGCCGCAACCCGTCGCGTTACACGAAAGGCGCTGTCCGCATCTTCTGAGCGATGACCGCCAGCACGCAAACCACCAACGAGGCTCGGCCACCACGTGTGCACGCGGGCGTGGTGCTGGCGTTGTCGGTGTTCGGCATCTCGTGGGCGGCGCCACTGATCAGGCTCTCGTCGGCGCCGCCACTGGTGATTGCCGGCTGGCGCCTGGTGATCGCAGAGTCCGTGCTGCTGGCGATCCTGTTCTGGCGTCGTGACTGGATCGCCTGGCAGAAACTCTCGCGGCGCGACCACCTGCTCGCCGCCAGCGCCGGCGGCATGCTCGCGCTGCACTTCTGGAGCTGGAACGCGTCGCTGGCCTACACCACCGTGGCGGCCTCGGTGGTGCTGGTGAACCTGCAGCCGGCGATCGTTGCCGCCGGGTCGGCCCTCTTGCTGCGCGAGGCGGTCACGCGGCGACAACTGGCCGGACTGCTGGTCGGCATCGTCGGCGCACTGCTCGTCGCCGCGCCCGCGATGCTCGGCTCCGCCCCGCCGACCGGCCTCGCCGCCGTCGCACCCCTCGGCCTTCCACCACGGATCTTCGGCGATCTGCTCGCCCTCATCGGCGCCATCACCGCCTCGCTCTACTATCTCGCCGGCCGCCGCCTCCGCGCCACCCTCGATCTGGTGCCCTACGTCGCGCTGGTGTACGGGTGGTGCACGCTGGTCCTCTTCGCCCTGATCCTCGCCCGCGGCGATCGCCTCGGCCCCTACGGCCTCACCGACTGGAGCATCTTCGCTGGTCTCGCAGCCGGCCCCATGCTCCTCGGCCACACCGGCATGAATTGGGCGCTGCGCCACCTGCCGGCCCACGTGGTCAACCTCACCGTGCTGGGCGAACCGGTCGGCGCATCGCTGCTGGCGATGCTCATTCCGGCGATCGGCGAGCGCCCCGACCTCTGGACCATTGCCGGTGGCGCCCTGATCCTTGCCGGTGCCATCTGGGCGTTGGGCGCCCCGAAAGCCAAGAGCGCGTGAAAGGGGACTAGGTTTCCCCGGCTGCCCCCGCTGGGTCAGCCGTTGCGGCGTGCGCGTACCCCGGTGCGGCCACCCGACCCGACCGTGAGGCCCGCGCACCGCCCCCCGACGGCGTGGGCCGCCCTGCCGCACGAATCCGTACCGCCCGACGCTTTTTCAATGACACACGTCGCTTCACCGAACACTACACTCCCGCCACTCGACGACCAGACGCGCTGCCTCGTGCGCCTCGCGGCGGTCATCGGTGCTGGTTCCGAACGCCAGGTGCGCGCACTCCTCGTCGAGGCGCGCGCGCTCCCGGTCGAATGGGTGGAGGAAGTGATCCTGCAGTCATACCTCTTCGCGGGCTTTCCGCGCACGCTCAACGCCGCCCGGGAATGGCGACGGATCTCCGGCCTGCCGTCGCCGGACTTCGATCCCTATGCCGACGCCACGCAACCCGGCATGGCCGACACGTGGCGCGCCAACGGCGAGGTGACCTGCGCACACGTCTACGGCGACATGTACGAGAAGCTGCGCGTCAACATCCTCAAGCTGCACCCGGCGCTGGATCACTGGATGATCACCGACGGCTATGGCAAGGTGCTCAGCCGGCCGGGACTGGACCTGGTGCGCCGGGAACTCTGCGTGGTCGCGATTTGCGCCCTCGCCGAACAGGATCGCCAACTGCATTCGCACTTCCATGGCGCGCTGAACGTCGGCGCGACGCCGGCGCAGGTCTCGGGCACACTCGACGCCCTCGCCGACCTGCTCGACGAAGACTCCCTGCGGCGCTACCGCATGCTGTGGGGCCACGTCCGTACCGCACACACTGAACAGGCCCAGGGGCCGTCATGAGCGTTCATAACGATTTCATCGATCGCGTCGTCGTCAAGATTGCCGCCGGCACCGGCGGATCTGGCGCCACCTCGTTCCGGCGCGAAAAATTCGTGCCGGCCGGTGGCCCCGACGGCGGCGACGGTGGCGCCGGCGGTAACGTCTACCTCCGCGCCGACGCCAACCTCACCACGCTGCTCGACTACACCTACCGCGATCGCTGGGCCGCCGAACGTGGCCAGCACGGCGAAGGCAACAACAAGACGGGGCGCAGCGGCGCCGATATCGTCATGCCGGTGCCCCCAGGCACCGTCGTCCTCGACGCGGAATCGAACGCCTTCATCGGCGAAGTGCTCGAACACGGCCAGCAGATCCTGATCGCGAAGGCCGGCCGCGGTGGGAAGGGCAACGCCTTCTTCGCCACCGCCACCCATCAGTCACCACGAGAATGGCAGCCGGGCGAGGAAGGCGAAGAGCGACAGGTCATCCTCGAACTCAAGCTCATCGCCGACGTCGGCCTGGTCGGCGCTCCCAACGCCGGCAAGTCCACGTTGCTCTCCGTCATCTCCGCCGCGCGCCCCAAGATCGCCGCCTACCCGTTCACCACGCTCTCGCCGAACCTCGGCGTAGTCCCGATGTCCGACCACCGCAGCTTCGTGGTCGCCGACATCCCTGGCATCATCGAAGGCGCCTCGACGGGCAAGGGACTGGGCCTCCAGTTCCTCCGCCACATCGAACGCACCCGCATCCTCGCCTTCATCATCCCGATCGATACCATGGACTGGCAGGCGGAATACGATCAACTTCGCGCCGAAATCACCGCCTACTCCACCGAGCTCGCCGCCACGCCGCACTTCGTCGCCTTCTCCAAGCTCGACCTGATGGGCGAAGACGACTACGTGCCCGAGATCGAGGCCCCCGACGCCTTCGCGCTGATCTCTTTCAGCGCCGCCAATCGCACCCACCTCGATCGCTTCCTCGACACCTGCTGGCGCAAGCTGCTCTCCATGCGCCAGCACAACGAGGCCGAATTGCGCGCCTCCGAACAGGTCCTTCCATAGTGCCACCCGATGCGCGGTGAGCCCCATCCACAGCAGCAAGCGCTCGACGCGCTGACGCTGCTGGCGCTCCCGCGCGTCGGTGTTCGTGAATGGCATCGGCGCGTCGCCGATGCAGGCTCTCCGGCGGCCGCGTTGCAGCGCGTCACCAGCACCGAGCGCGACACCGCCGAACGCGACTCGGGCGACGCACTCGCACGCGCCGCATTGCTCGGCTGCACCCTGCTCGTCCACGGTCAACCTGCGTACCCGGCCGGACTCCACGACCTGACGACCTGCGCTGATGCCGCCGTCACGCCGGCCCCACCGGTGCTCTTCGCCCAAGGCGACACCACGCTCCTCGATCGCCCCACCGTCGCACTGGTCGGCACCCGCCACGCCACCGCCACCGGACTGCGCGCCGCCGAACGCATCGCCCGCGAATGTGCCGATGCCGGTGCCCTCGTGATCAGCGGACTGGCCCGCGGCATCGATGCGGCGGCACACATCGGCGCGATGGAAACGGGCGCCACCGCCGCCATCATCGGTACCGGCATCGACATCACCTACCCGGCCGACCACCGCACACTCCAACACCGCATCGCGCGCGACGGCCTGCTCCTCACCGAGCACCTCCCCGGCGCCCGCGCCACCCGCGGCTCGTTCCCGGAACGCAACCGCCTCATCGCCGCCCTCGCACACGTCACGGTCGTCGTCGAAGCCGGCCACCGCAGCGGCGCACTCCTCACCGCCCGCGCCGCCGTCGCCCTCGATCGCCACTGCGCCGCCGTTCCAGGCGCCTTCGACTCCGCCGCATCGCTCGGCTCCAATCTGCTCCTGCGCGACGGCGCCCAGTTCATCGCCTCCGTGGACGACGTGCTGGCCCTCCTGCACCTCGCTCGCGCCGACGATCCGCACGCCGCACCCCCGACCCAGCTCACCGACGCCGAACGCGCCATCTGGAACGTCCTCGGCAACACACCGCTGGAACTCGACCTGATCGTCGAACGCGCCGGCTGGGCGGCCGATGCCTGCCTCGCCGCCGTCACCACGCTCGAACTCAAAGGCCTCGTCCGCGCCAGCGGCAACGGCGCGCTCCAACGCGCATGACCACCCGTCCGCGCCACGTGTACGTCCACGTGCCATTCTGCGCCCGGCGCTGCAGCTACTGCGACTTCTCCATCGCCGTCCGACGAGACGTGCCCGTCGCCGAATTCCTCAACGCACTTCGCGGCGAACTCCAACTGCGACTCGGCGGCACCGCTGCACCACTCGACATCGAGACACTCTACTTCGGCGGTGGCACCCCATCACACCTCGGCAGCGACGGCGTCACACACATGATGGCGCTGATGCGCGAGTTCTTTCGATGGGATGCCGACGCCGAAATCACGCTCGAAGCCAATCCCGACGACGTCTCGCACGACTCCGCATCCGCGTGGTGGCGCTCCGGCATTACCCGCGTATCACTCGGCGCGCAATCATTCGATGACGATGTGCTCGCCTGGATGCACCGCACCCACGGCGCCGCACGGATCGACACCGCCGTCGAGGTGCTGCGAAACACACCCTTCGCCAGTTGGAGCTTCGACCTCATCTTCGCCCTGCCGGCTGCCCTGCGGCGCGACTGGCAACGTGACCTCGACCTCGCACTCGGCAAGCGCCCGCCACACCTCTCGCTCTACGGACTCACGGTGGAACCCGGTACACCACTCGGCCGCTGGGCCGACCGCGGTGAGGTGATGGCTTCCGACGAGTCAGCCTACGAGCACGAGTTCCTCAGCGCGCACGCCGGCGCCACAGCGGCCGGATTCGAGCACTACGAAGTCTCGAACTTCGCACAGCCCGGACACCTCGCACGCCACAACCGGAGCTACTGGCGCGGCGTACCCTACCTCGGCTTCGGCCCATCCGCACACGGCTTCGACGGCCAGTCCCGACGCTGGAACGTCGCCGCCTACGCCGCCTGGCAGCGCGCCATCGCCGAAGGGCGGGATCCCGTCGGCGGCAGCGAGGCGATCGGTGAGGGAGAGAATCAGCTGGAGACGGTGTACCTCGGATTGCGGACCACTGCCGGTCTGCAAATCGACGCGCAGGAACGGGAGCAGGTCGATACGTGGGTGGCGCAGGGCTGGGCCACAGTACAGGGCGATCGGGTGGTGCTCTCACCCCTCGGCTGGCTCCGACTCGACAGTCTCGCCGCCGCCGTCACTCCCGTTCGAGGTGCACGGTAGCTAGCTGTTGTATATGTCCATGCAGCCCGAACTCACGGATCGCGAGCGCCAGGTGCTCGAAGCAGTCATCCAGAGCTACGTGGAGACTGCGGAACCGGCCGCATCCCGAACCCTCTCGCGACGGTTCGGACTCGGCGTGTCGCCGGCCACGATCCGCAATACCATGAGCGACCTGGAAGAGAAGGGATTCCTCTTCCATCCGCATACGTCCGCCGGTCGCGTGCCCACCGACCTCGCCTATCGCGTGTATGTGGATTCGCTCATGTCGGTGCCCGTGATGAAGACGGCCGAAGAGGCCGTGCTCGGCGAGGAGATACACGGTGCCAGCTCCGCCATCGAGTCCATCCTCCGCCGCGCCGCCCAGTCTCTCGGCGTCCTGACGCAGGAACTCGGCGTGGCGCTCGGTCCGCAGCTCGACGCGGCGATCCTGCAGCGCATCGAATTGATGCGTCTTGCGAGCGATCGCTTGCTGATGGTGCTGGCGCTCGAGCGAGGAGTCGCGAGGTCCATCTACATCGAGCTGCCGATCGAGATTGCCGACGACGCCATCGGCACCGTGACACAGGTGCTCAACGAACGCTTGGCCGGCCTCACGCTGCGCGAGATCCGGTCCTCGCTGGCGGTGCGCCTGCGCGACGCACAGGCCCCCGGCCGAGCGGCAGAGCTGCTGAACGTGTTCGTCGAGGAAGGGGAGCAGTACTTCGCCAATGCGGCCCGCACCGATGATGTGGCGGTCGTCCTCGGCCAACCCTCGCTGCTGGCCGAACATCCCGAGTTCGCGACCGGCGACAGCATGCGGCAGCTCCTCGCCTTTACGGAAACGCCAGCCCACATCGCCGACGTCCTGCGCCGCCGCTCGCCACAGCCCGGGATCACCATCACGATCGGCAACGAACACGGCGACCCGCGCCTCGACCGCTTCACGATCGTCACCGCCGAATACCATTTCGGCTCGCTCAGCGGCGTGATCGGCGTCATCGGCCCCACCCGCATGCCGTACCGCAAGGTGATCTCCCTCGTCGGCCACGCCTCGCGCCTCGTCTCCGACCTGCTCTGACTCTCCGCCGCCGCCCCTGATCTGCTCCACGGAACCTGTTGTGCGCTGCTGCGCCCCTACAGCGCGGCGAGCGTCGACCTGAGTGCGTGGCATCGAAAAAATGTTCATGCGGGGGACGCGGGGGGGCTCCGCGCGCTGTGGAAGTTCCAAAACCAAAGAACAAGATTTTGGGGTTTGGAGTGACGGCCTTCCACCGCGCAGGGAGCCCCCCGCGTTCCCCGCGTCCCCCGCGTGAACATTGCTGGATCTTCCTGTGCAGCAGAATGCGGCATCGCGCTACGAGGCAGGACGTGGCAGGGTCGTGGCGGAACGCTACGGAGGATCGATTTGACCCCGAGCACCGAGGGGTGAGCGGTGGCGGAGGTGGCGCCACCCTAGTGGTCTGGCGATCTTTCAGCCTCACGCCCGGCCTCGACCGCCGGGCGTTCGTGCGACCCGTTGCGCCGTCCCGGTGCGCGATTTCTCTCGTGATGTGACTGATGGCTGACTACTACGCGACCCTGAACGTCGAGAAGACGGCCTCAGAGGACGAGCTGAAGAAGGCATACCGACGCCTGGCGATGCAGTACCACCCCGACAAGAACGGGGGCGCCAAGGAGGCCGAGGAGAAGTTCAAGGAGATCACCGAGGCGTATGACGTCCTGCGGGATCCGCAGAAGCGTGCCGTGTACGACCGATACGGTGAGGCCGGCCTGCGTGGCGGCGGTGGCGGTGGTGGTGGCTACCAGCATGTGGACCTGAGCGAAGCGCTGAACATCTTCATGCGCGACTTCGGCTTCGGCTCATCGGACATGTTCGGCGGGCGCGGTGGCTCCGGTGGTGCGCGGCAGGGTGGCGATATCAAGGTCGGGGTTCCGCTCACGCTGGCCGAAGTGATGACCGGGGTGGACAAGGCGCTCGCGGTGAAGGTGCTGGATACGTGCGGCACCTGCACGGGTAGCGGTGCCGAAGCCGGCTCCACGCCGCAGCGCTGCGCCACCTGCGGTGGTGCCGGCGAGGTGCGTCGCGCGCAGCGGAGTTTTTTCGGCCAGTTCGTCAGCGTCGCCGCCTGTCCCACCTGCAACGGTGAGGGCACCGTGGTCGCGTCACCCTGCCGAGTGTGCAAGGGTGATGGTCGGGTGCGCGTCGATCGGACCATCAACGTTCGTATTCCCGGTGGTGTCGCGACTGGGCAGTACATGACGTTGCGCGGTGTCGGCAACGTCGGCACGCGTGGTGGTGGCAAGGGCGACGTGCTGGTGGTGTTCGAGGTCGAGGACAATCCGCGCTTCGAACGCGACGAGGAGGACCTCTTCACCGAGGTACTGGTCACCTACCCCCAATTGGTGCTGGGTACGGAGCTGCTGGTGCCTGGCGTCACCGGGAACGAGTTCCGCGTCAAGGTGCCCGCCGGTACGCAGAGCGGACACCTGTTTCACCTGCGCGGCAAGGGATTGCCGCGCGTGAATGCCAGTGGCACTGGTGATATGCACGTGCGTGTGCAGGTGTGGACGCCGGAGGTCGTCAGTGACGAGGAGAAGAAGCTGCTCCGTCAGCTGGCTGACCTGCAGGGCAGTGCCCCCACGGAGCGCAACAAGAGTTTCTGGTCGCGGATGAAGGAAGTGCTGGGCGCATGACCGACGCCCAATGGCAGACGCTGCGTGTCACGCCGTCGCATGACGGCGTGCGCGATGCCGTCGCCGCCGCACTGTTTTCAGGTGGTGCGGAGGGGTTGATGGAGGACGGGCGCAGTTACGTGACACATGTGCCCGCGGATCACGACCTGATCTTCCTGCGGGCCGAGGTGCACCGCGCCGATCCGGCCGCGAAGGTGCTGGTGTCCGCACTCGATCCGGCCACCGCGTCGCCGGAGTTGCACGGCACCGTGCAGGCGCACGATCTCGGGGCGTTCGTGATCACACCGCCGTGGCTGGCGGACCAGTACGATCCCGCGAAGACCATCATTGTCGAGCCGGGCATGGCGTTCGGTACTGGCGAGCACGCCACCACGCGCGGCGTGTTGCGGCTGCTGCCGCAGGTGTTGCGCGCCGGTGACGTCGTGGCCGATCTCGGTGCCGGCAGCGCGGTGCTGGCGATTGCCGCGGCGAAGGGCGGGGCGTCGAAGGTCATCGCGATCGAGCTGGACGACGATGCGATGTCGAATGCCGAGGAGAACGTGGCGCGCAACGGCGTGTCGGATCGCGTGCATTTGCTGTGTGGCGATGCGAGTGTGCTGCTGCCGTTCTTCGCACCGGTGCGCCTGGTGCTGGCGAACATCATTTCCAGTGTCCACGTCGCGATGTTGCCGGTGGTGGAGCGGTGTCTGGCAGCGGATGGCGTGGTGATCATCAGTGGCATCCTGCAGACCGAGCGCGACGAGATGCTGCACCACCTGACGGCCACCGGGTGGCGCATGATCGCCGACGACAGCGAGGGGGAATGGTGGAGCGCGACCATCGTCCGGGCGTAAGCCACTTCTTCTCCAGCGAACCGCTGCTGTCGCCGGGGGCGCTGGTGCTCGGTGCCGACGCGGCGCATCACGCCCGCGTCCGCCGACTCGCCGTTGGTGCACCCGTGACCGTCCGCGATGGTGGTGGCACGACGGCCAGTGGGAAGCTCGTTCGCATGGCCAGGCAGCATCTGGAACTCGAGATCGAGTCGCCGCGCTGTCCGCCCCCGATGCCGGCCGTGCACCTGCTGGTGCCGGTGGCCGACAAGGAACGCATGCTGCTGGTGGCGGAGAAGGCGACGGAACTGGCGGTCACCACCTGGCGCCCGGTGCTGTGGCGCCGGTCGCGCAGCGTGGCGGGTCGCGGTGAGGGTCCCATGTTCGCGCAGAAGGTCGAGGCGCGGATGATTGGCGCTTTGCTGCAGAGCGAGAATGCCTGGCTACCGCAGCGGTTCAGCGAGTCCAACGCCGAGCGCGCCATCGCGGCGCTGCCGGTGGAGGGGACGCGCTTGCTGCTGGATCCGGAGGGCGAGCCGATCTTCGGGGTCGCGCTGACTGCGCCCGTGGTACTGGCGATCGGCCCCGAGGGCGGGTTCGAGCCGGACGAGGTGGAGCGATTGACG
>JANMON010000167.1:0-14971 GCA_031369265.1 Gemmatimonadaceae bacterium
ATGAGCTACATCCACGGCGAAACGTTGGGCGAGCGCCTGCGCACGCGCGGTCCGCTACCGCCGCACGAAGCCGCGCGCATCCTGCGCGAGGTGGCCTGGGCGCTCGCCTATGCGCACGGACGCGGCATCGTGCATCGCGACGTGAAGCCCGACAACATCCTGCTCGAAGCGGGGACGGGACGCGCCCTGGTGACGGACTTCGGCATCGCGCAGAGCAACGCCCTGGTGGTGGTTGGCGCCGAGACGCAGCCGGTGATGGGCACCGCGCACTTCATGAGTCCCGAGCAAGCGGCGAACGACGTCATCGATGGACGGAGCGACATCTACGCACTGGGCGTCGTCGGCTACCTGGCGATCAGTGGGCGGCTGCCGTTCGACGGGGTAAGCCTGCCGGCGCTGCTGGTACAGCAGGCCACCAGCACGCCACTCAGCCTGCAGCGCATCGCGCCGGGACTGCCGCCGGCACTTGGCGCCGCAATCGACCGGTGCCTGGCGCGCGATCGCGAAAGCCGCTTCCAGGATGGCGAGGCACTGGCGGCGGCACTGGCCCCTGCACCCGACACGCGTCCGGCATTGCCGGCGACGCTGCGCGCCTGGCTCGCCGCACGAAACCCGCTCCTGGTGCCGTACCTGGGCTGGGGCGCGGTGTTCGGCACGCTGACCACCGCGAACTTCATCGCATGGGTGACGGGCAACCGGCCTGCGGGTCCGGCCGACATCGTGATGCTGGCCGGCATCACGTCGTTGCCGCTGCTCCCCGTGATCGGATTCCACCTCAACCAGGCGAGCCGGCAGTTCAAGGCTGGGCATACCCTCGCCGACCTGCGCTCGGCGCTGGCACTGGCACGCAGGGAACGCGAGGAAACCGAGGCCCTGCAATTGGACGGGGAAGAGAGCGGTGCGCGTCGGCTGCTGCGTGCGGCCACGGTGACGTCGGCGAGCGTGCTCGCGGTCATGGTCGGACTGCTGCTGGCGGACATCATCCACGAGAACAGGGGTCAAGCGGTCTACGTGCTGACGCCTCTACTCACGACGATGTTGCTGGGCGCCGTCAGTAACGCGCTCGACGTGTCGTTCATTCCGAAGCGACTGCGAGACTGGTGGCAGACGGGCGTACGTGAGCGGCTCTGGACCAGTGGAGCCGGCGAATGGCTGGCCACGCGCCTCGGTGCGCCGGAGCGATCGCGCGCGATCGGCGCCGGTGCATTTCGCGCCACCGAGGTGGCGCTGGGAGTCGCAGCGGGTGAGCTGTTCGACGCACTGCCGACGGCCTTCCGCGAGCAGCTGCACGACCTGCCGAACATCGTCGCCGCACTGGAAGCACATGCGGCCGAAGCGCGCGCGGATCTCGACGTCGTGGCGGCGCTGGTGCCGTCGGCCTTGGCCGATGTTGCGGTGCTGGCGACGCGTCGCGAGGCGGCTGCGGCGCGGCTGGCGGCGAGCGTTGCGGCGCTGGAGAACGTGCGGCTCGATCTGCTGCGATTGCACGCCGGCGCCGGTGACCTGGCGCCGCTCACCACGCTGCTCGATGCGGCGCGGCGGCTGGGTGAGGATGCAGGGCGCCTCGCCGATGCGCAGCAGGAAGTGCATGGCGGCGAGGCGCCGTGAAGCCGATCGTGGTGTCACCCGGCGCCTTGTGCATCCCATCGTGATTCACACCAGCAGTCGCGGTGCGACGGGCGGCCGGCGCGGGATGATCTGACGGAGCGTTCGCAGTACGCCTTGTGACGTGCCGTCGCGCCACTCGACGCCGATCTCCGCGTTCGACAGGTCCATTAGTTCCCGGCTGCATGCAAACAGTTGTGTCTGGCAGCACCCCAGTTACGTTGCGTTGCACCGAACGGCGCCATGAGTGGTCAATCGAAGCAGCGTTGGTGCAGGAGGCATCCTTGTGGCCGCAGCCGACACTCGCTTGCCCGCACACGTGCGTACGCCGCCGCGGGGCGACTCAGCTGTTTCGGCACGCGTCACCTGAATGCAATCAGGTGCCGGCCGACCACTGGAACTGATCATGACGCTCCCGCTTGACAGCTTCCGCACGATGATCGAATCGATGCCGCAACTCGTCTGGAGTTGCCGCGGCGATGGCCCATGCGACTACCTCGGCGCCCAGTGGGTGGAGTACACCGGCATCCCTGCCGCCGAGCAGCTCGGGTACGCCTGGTTAGACCAGATCCATGCGGACGATCGCGCTGCGACCGAGGCCAGTTGGGCGGCGGCGGTGGCGCGGCAAAGTCCCGCCGACTTCGACTTCCGCATCCGGCGCCACGACGGGGTGTATCGATGGTTCAAGACGCGGGCGACGCCGGAACTGGCTGCTGACGGCACCATCAGTCGTTGGTACGGCACCAACACCGACGTGCAGGAGTTGCGCGATACCGAGGCTGCGCTGGCCGCACTGAATGCGGATCTCGAGCAGCGCGTGCAGGAGGGCACTTCGGCGGCTCTCGCCGCCGCCGAGAAAATGCGCCAGATGGCCGCGCAGCTCGAGGCCGCACAGCAGATCACGAAGACCGGGAGCTGGAGCTTCGACCTGGACGCGAATCACGTCGTCTGGTCCGCAGAGCTCTTCCGCATCCTCGGATTGCCGGTGACCGATGCGGCGCCGCCTCTCGAGTCGCACCACAAATTGTACATCGAGCGCGATTGGTCTCGGCTGTCGGCCGCGATCTCGCGGGCGGTGGAGTGCGCCGAACCGTACGAGTTGGAGTTGCAACTTGCGGGCGCGCCAGGGCAGGAACGGTACGTGATCGCGCGAGGGAACGCCGAGAGTGACGCGTCCGGCGTGATCCGACGCCTGTACGGCACCTTGCAGGACGTCACGGAGCTGGCGCAGATCCGACGAGATCGAGACCGCGCCGCCGAGCGCATGTCGATTGCGACATCGGCAGCCGGGATTGGCGTCTGGGAGTGGATCGTCACCAGCGATCAGCATATCTGGGATGCGCGGATGTGCGACCTGTACGGCGTTGCCCGAGATCAGAAGATCACATATCACGATTGGGAACGATGCATCCACGCGGACGATCGTGCGTCGACGTCGGCGGCGGTATCCGCCGCGATGAACGGCGACGGCGACCTGCTGTGGACCTTTCGACTCGCCGTACCGGGCCGCAACACTCGACACGTGCGAACCAGCGCCCGGATCGTCCGCGATCCGTCTGGAAAGCCGCTGCGCCTGGTCGGGGTCAACTGGGATGTGACGTCCGAAGTGGTGGCCGCGACACTGCAGGAGGAAGGTACTGCGCAACTGAAGGATTTCATCCGGCACGCACCGGCCGCCATCGCCATGCTGGACACGGATGTCTGTTACATCGAAGCCAGCGACCGCTGGATGACGGACTATGGCCTCGAACGCGACGAGGTGATCGGTCGGTGCCACTACGACGTCTTCCCGCACCTTCCCGAGCGCTGGAAAGTGATCCACCAGCGCGTGCTGGCGGGCGAAGTGCATCGCCACGACGGCGATCCGTTCCCACAGCCCGACGGCAGCGTGACATGGCTGCAGTGGGAGGCTCGACCGTTTTATGACGCAAGCCACGCGCTTGGTGGCATGCTGTTCTTCACGCGGGACGTCACCGAGGGCATGCAACTGCAGATCGCACTGCAGTCGCAGACGGACGAACTGGCACGGAGCAACAAGGACTTGCAGCAGTTTGCCTATGCGGCGTCACATGACCTGCAGGAACCACTGCGCGCGGTATCGGGCTGTTCGCAGATCCTGCGGCAGCGCTACCACGGCAAGCTCGATTCGCAGGCTGATGAGCTGATCGGCCACATGGTGAGCGGGACCGAACGGATGCGCAGCCTGATCGACGACCTGCTCGCTTACTCGCGCGTCGGGACACAAGGCGCGGACCTGGTGGAATTGTCGCTGGCCGAGGCGATGGAGGAGGCACGCCGCAACCTGGAGCTGGCGGCCACGGAAGCTCAGGCCGAGATAGCCATCGGCACGCTGCCATCTCTCCGCGCCGACCGGCGGCAGATGGTGCAGCTGCTGCAGAACCTGCTCGCCAACGCGATCAAGTATTCCGGTGCGGCGCCGCCGAAAGCCGAGATTCGCAGCTGGCGCCATGGCGACGCCTGGGTCATCGCCGTCCGCGACCACGGCATCGGCATCCCGGAGGATGCTCGCGAGCGGATCTTCGAGATCTTTCAGCGACTCCATACGCGCGACGAGTATCCGGGGACCGGCGTGGGCCTGGCGCTCTGCCGGCGGATCGTGGAGCGGCATGGTGGCCGGATCTGGGTGGAACCCGTGACGGGAACAGGCGCGGAGTTCCGCTTCACGCTGCCGGGGCGCATCTGACATGCCCATGTCAATCGAGTCGGGTGCCGGCCCGCGGGCGGTCGTGATCCTGCTGGTCGAGGATTCTCCCAGCGACCGCCTGATCACCAAGGCCGCGCTGCAGGAAGCACGACTCCTCAATGTGCTGCATACCGTTGGCAACGGCGTCGAGGCGCTGGCGTTCCTGCGCCGCGAGGGGCCTTTTGCCGATGCGCCGCGCCCCGACCTGGTACTGCTGGACCTGAACCTGCCACGGATGGATGGCCGCGAGGTGCTGGTGCAGATCAAGTCCGACCCGGCGCTGCGCAACATTCCGGTGGTGGTGCTGACCACGTCGGCGGCACCGGACGACGTTGCCGCCGCCTACGCGGCGCACGCCAACAGCTACATCACCAAGCCGGTGGACTTCACGCGCTTTCACGAAGCGCTGTCGGCGCTGGAGGAGTACTGGTTCGAGGTGGTCACGCTGCCGCCGCGGGTCGCGCCGGCGGCCAGCATGCCCGTGACGTCGTCCGAGCCAGTCCAGACCGCGGATGATACGATCTCAGTGCTACTGGTCGAAGACTCACCGTCGGACGCGCTGCTCATGCGAAGCGCGCTCGCCGCACACTCGCAGTCCTTCGAGATCGTGCACGTGACGCGGCTCTCCGAGGCCGTGCCGCAGCTGGCGTCGCGCCGCTTCGATGCGATCGTCGCCGACCTCTCGCTGCCGGATGCCAAGGGGCTCGAGGCAGTGCAGGCGTTGCAGCGGATGGCCACGCACAACGAACCGATCGTGGTGCTCACGGGCAGCGCCGACGGGCGGCGCGGCGAGGAAGCGCTGCGCCTCGGCGCCGAAGACTTCCTGCAGAAAAACGATCTGGTCGGGAGTGGCCTGGCGCGTGCCATCCGCTACGCCATTCATCGGCGGGAGGTGCGCGACGAACGTCACCAGCGTCAACGGGTGGAGACCGTGGGCCGGCTCGCCGCAAGCGTGGCGCACGACTTCAACAACCTGCTGGCGGCAATCGCGGTCAGCACCGAACTGCTGCTCACTGAGAGTGATCCCACCGAGCAGACGGCGATGCTGCAGGAGATCCTGGCGACGACCGACCGCGGCCGGTCTCTGACACGCCACCTGCTGTCGCTCAGTCGCCGCGATCGCTTCGATCCACGTCTGGTCACCGTCGATGGCATCATCGTGGCTATCGCGCGGCTGCTGGAGCGCCTGCTCGGACCGTTGGTCGCGGTGGAACTCGAACTCGCGCCCGGATTGCCACGCGTGATGGGCGATGAGCGCCAGCTGGAGCAGGTGCTGTTGAACCTGGGCATCAACGCCAGCGACGCGATGCCGGGAGGCGGCAAAATCACGATGGCGACAGCCCAGCTGACGCTGGACGCCGCGGCGGCGACCGCCATCGACGCCGCGATGCGTCCCGGTGCCTATGTGCGCATCTCGGTGCGCGACACCGGCGCTGGCATCCCCGACGCAGTGCGCGCGCGGATCTTCGAGCCATTCTTCACCACCAAGTCGGAGGATCGCGGCACGGGGCTGGGCCTCTCGACGGTGCGCGAGATCGTGCAGCAGCATGGCGGCGCGGTGGGTGTGCTGCCGCGCGACGGCGGCGGAACGATCTTCGACGTCTACCTGCCGGCGCGCGACGTGCAGGCACCGGCGGAAGTCCGCGCCGAGATCCGTGCGGCTCCGGAACCTGGCACGGGCACCATCCTGCTGGTGGAGGACGAGCCGACGGTGCGCTCGGTGATGCAACGGGTGCTGGCGCGGAATGGGTTCACGGTGCTGGTGGCCGACAGCGCCGCGGCCGCCTGGGAGATCTGGGACTCGCAGCGTGACGCGATCGACCTGGTGATCACGGACCTGATCATGCCGGGCACCTTCACCGCGCGCGACCTGGCGGCGCGGCTGGCCACCGAACGGCCAGCACTGCCGGTCATCTTCTGCAGCGGATACTCGTCATCGTTCGATGACCCGACGCTGGCGCTGCGCGAGGGGCAAAACTTCGTGCCGAAGCCGTACTCGGTGGCGCAGCTGATCGACACGATCGCGACCGCCCTCGGGCGTCAGCCGCGCACGGAATGAACTCGGCCATCGCTCAGCGAGCGCCAACCGACTGGAAATAGAAGTCGAGCATCGCCGACAGCGACGACGGATTGCCACGCAACCGGCTTCGCAGCGCAGCGCCCTCCCAGCAGTCCACCAGTACGTTCGCGAGCGCTAGGGTATCACAGTCACTCGCCAGATCCCCGGCGGCGCGGGCCTGCTCGAGGCAGGTCGCCGCCCGCGTGGCGATCGTGGCAAGGCACGCAGCGATTTTCTCACGAAAGCGGTCGTCGGTGGCGGCCAGCTCCTGACCCAATCCACCCATCAGGCAGCCGAGATACCCGTCCGCCTCGTACTTCTGCTGCGTGGTCTCGAAGAACAGGCGCACCCGGGCCAACGGTGCGCGGCTCCGGTCATTGAGACAGGCGTCGAGTCCTGCGTGGACATGCCGCATATACTCGTCGATCACCTGCAGTGCAAAGTCCTGCTTGTCGGCGAAGTGATGGTAGAAAGACCCCTTGGGCACGGCCGCAGCATCCAGGATCGCCTGCATGCCGAGGCCGTGATATCCGTGCCGCAACAGCAATTCCATGCCAACGTCCAGCAGTCGCTGTTTGGTCGCGTGCGTCGGATGCGATGCTGATGACACGGGCACCGCTGCTGCAGGCGACGGTCGCGACCCACGTGCCGTCAATGGCTGACCATCTCAATCATGTGATCGATGACGGCACTGTGTTCGCGCTGCGGGCTGAACATGATGATCTCGGCATCATCCAGAACCCGCACGTTGTGGCCAGGCGGCCAGTGGAAGAGATCATGCGTCGTCACCGTCTCCTGGAGTCCGGCGGAGTCGGTCGTCATGATCGTGCCACGCAGCACGAACCCCCAGTGCGGGCACTGGCAGACGTTCCCCGCCAGGCCAATGAAGAGCGGCGTCGTGTCGACGCCGGCACTGAGCGAGAAATACTCGCCGCTGATCGTGTCGTAGCCCTTCACACTGCCGAACTCAGTGTGCTGGCGCACGATGGCGCCGGGGATCTCCATCCGCACCTTCACGTCCTCTTTCGCGACCCGCATGACAGGACCTCCTCTGCGGTGACTGGCGACCACATTAGACCAATCGGTCTACTCGATACATGTTATCGGCCGGGCCGACGGCGTCAAGCGCTCCCGACAGGATGTGCGCGTGCCTTGGTGAGCTATGATCCATCGCACCGCCGTGCGGTTCGGCATGGCATCCGACTCCACATCACGATCCATGATCAATCGGTCCTCGCTGGTGCTCCTGCTCTCTGCCCTGTTGCTGCCGGCTCGCATGCAGCCCCAGTCACCGGCAACCGCCGTGACTGTCTCGGGTCGCGTGCTGGACTCGACGTCCCGGGCGCCACTCCCGTACCTGACCGTTCAGCTACTGGCCGCGAGAGACAGCGTGCTGGTGAGCGGGCGTCTCACCAGCGCGGCGGGCGCATTCTCCTTCTCGGGTGTGTCGAAGGGCTCATACCTGCTGATGGTCCGGGCGATCGGCTACCAGCCCGTGCGGCAGCGCGTGCTGGTGGGCGAGTTGAGCGCCTTCCTCGATCTCGGCGTCGTGTCGATGGTGAAGGAGACGCGCACACTGGGCGGCGTGCTCGTGACGGCCACCACCGACGGCGTTTCGGAAGCGCTGGACCGGAAGACGTTCACGGTCGCGGACAACATCAGCCAGACAGGCGGATCGGTGCTGCAGGCGATGTCCACCGTGCCGGGCGTGACGGTAGGGCAGGACGGCAAGGTGCTGGTGCGCGGCAGCGACCGGGTGGTGGTGCTGATCGACGGGAAGCAGACCGCACTCACCGGCTTCGGATCACAGAATGGCCTCGACAACCTCCCCGCCTCGGCGCTGGAGCGAATCGAGGTGATCACCAACCCGTCGGCGCGCTTCGATGCCAACGCCAGCGCGGGCATCATCAACCTGGTGCTGAAGAAGCAGGAACAGCAGGGATTCAACGGTAAGGTCGGCTTCACCGGCGGCGCCGGCGCGCTGTGGATCAAGAAGGAAAACCTTCCCACCATCCGCCCGCAGTCTCGCGGCACACCGAAGCTGAATCCGTCGCTCTCGGTGAACTATCGGCGCGGCGCCACCAACACCTTCCTGCAGGGTGACTGGCTGCACTCACCGACGCTGAACAAGAACGAATTCGCGACCCGCACCTACGACGACGGCACGGTGATCCTGCAGCAGGTGAAGCGCAATCGGCGCACCGACTACGGCACGCTGAGCGCCGGCGTCGATCACGCATTCAGTGCACGCAACAGCCTGGTCATCTCGGGGTTGTTCAACCGGGAGAAGATCCTCGACAACGGCGACAGTCCGTTTTTCGAAGGGTCACTGGACAACCGGTACCGGCTCTGGCAGTTCCTCGAGGATGAAGTGAAGTACACCGCGTTCGCGACCGCAGTGCTGACGCACCGGTTCGTGCAGCCGGGACACACGCTGGCGCTGACGTCGAACTATTCGTTCCACCGCGAGGACGAGCAGTACTTCTTCACCAACACGCTGCCATCCTCGGTCGGAACCGACGCATTCAAGTTGTTGTCGGACGAGCATGTGGTGGACCTCAACGCCGACTACACGCGACCACTCCGGCAGGGACGGGTCGAGGCGGGATTCAAGGGGCGGTACCGCTCCATACCGGTCAACATGCAGTTCTTTCCGGGCATGAACTCACCGCTCGACACCGGGGCCGGCGGCTGGGCAAAGTATCGCGAAGTGATTCCGGCCGTTTACGGCACCTACGTGTTCGAGAACCAGCGTATCGAACTGGAAGGCGGCTTGCGCCTGGAAGGCATTCGGCTGGCGTATGACGTCAATCCCGATCACAACACCTACCGCAGCGACGGATATCGCTACCTGCAGGCATTCCCGAACGTCCGCGCTGCCTGGAAGTTCGACGACGCCCACAAGCTGTCGCTGTTCGTGAATCGGCGGGTGGACCGGCCGAACGAGGTGGACATCCGCATCTTCCCGAAGTACGACGAGCCGGAGCTGATCAAGGTCGGGAATCCCGGGCTGCAACCGCAGTTCTCCACGGCGCTGGAACTGGGCTACAAGGCGGCGTGGTCCACGGGCAGTGTGTACGCCGCCGCGTTCCACCAGTTGGTGGACGGCACGATCACGCGCATCACGACGCAGGTGCCGGGCAGCGTGCTGCTGTACAACGTGTTCCAGAACGGTGGCCGCAGCCGCAGCACGGGTTCAGAGCTCACCTGGCAGCAGACCGTCTCACGCGCCGTGTCGCTGACGGGAAGCGCCAGCGTTTTCCGCCGGACCGTCGATGCCTTTTCGGGTGTGAACCAGTATCCCGAACCCGTCGCCTATACCGCGCCGCGCCAGGAGCTCACGTCGGGCAACGGCAAGCTGAACGCGATGCTGCGACTGCCGCGCGACTGGCAGGTCCAGCTGTCGGGTGTTTATCTGGCGCCCGACCTGCTGCCGCAGGGTCGGATCGGCAGCCGATTCTCGCTGGACCTCGGCGTCAAGAAAAGTCTGCAGCAGGGTAAGGGTGAGCTGGTGCTGAATGCGACCGATCTGCTCAACACCAACCAGGCGCAACGCACCATCCGCGGCACGAACTTTCGGATCGTGAGCACCGACTATCTGGAGACGCAGGTGGTGCGGCTGGGGTACAGCTGGAAGTTCTGAGCGCATCACCGCGCGCACGTCACTCCATCATCGGCGGCCCGAGGGTGGTGATGCCGTACTTGGCATCCAGCGCCGCGAGGACGGCACGATCGGGCATCCCACCGTCGGCCACAGCGGCGGACAGCTCGACGAAGAAGTGGTTGAAGTCGCCCGGCGTGGTCACGATCAGGAGGCGTGCGTCCCGGTCGGTGAAGTTCTGGTAGGCGTGCACCACACCGCGCTTGAGCCACACCGACGCATCGGCGCCCACCGTGTGGCGTTCCCCATCGATCTCGAACACCAGCGTGCCCTCGAGCACGTAAAACCACTCGTCCTCACGCGTGTGCACATGCCGCGGTGGGCCTGACATTGGTGGTGCGACGAGGTGGAAGGCGGCGAGCCGGCCATCGGCATCGGCTGACGCGACCTTCACCAGCGTCGCCTCGCCGACGATGTCGAGCGGGGCCGGCGTGCGCCCCTGCCCCGCGGTGAGGGTGAAGCTGCGCTGGACTTCAGGGGTGGGGGCGGCGATCTGGCTCGACATGCGGGCGTTCCGGTTGTGTGAGGGGATGATCAGCGGCGCGGCGGTGCGCCTGACTGAGGAGTGCGTCCATGGCGCCGACCGCGGCCTCACGGGTGTCGGCGGCCGACAGCTGGCCGCGCTCTCGAAGCATCTGCCAGAACGGCGCGCTGTAGATCGCGAGGCAGGCCCCCACCAGTCGATCGCCGTCGGCAGGCGACATCACCGCCAGCAGGTCGGCCAGGCTGCGCCGGAATGCCGCGCGCCCTTCGGCCGACCCGTGCACGGAATGACCGGTAGTGCCGGCAGCAGCGATGACGGCGCGCGTGAGCGTGGCGTGCTGCTCAAACTGATCGAAGGTGCGCCGAAGCGACGGCAGGATGTCCGCCTCGATCTGCGGCCAGCGGGTGCCCGTCGTGTCGCGGATACGCTCCCAGAGCGCCAGCGTGAGGTCCGACTGCGCGGGGAAGTGCCGGTATGCGGTGCGTGCGGCGACGCCGGCCTGCTGCGCCACGCCCTCATGTGTGAGCGGTCGATCAGGCCACTCTTGCAGCAGCTTCAAGGCAGCATCGACCAAAACAGCCCGAGTGGCGGCGCGCTGGCGATCCGACGCCGTGACGGCGATTGATGACATGACAGTATACTGTCACCATGTCAGTTGACTGTCAACACCCTATCATCGAGCCATGTTCCTGCGAAACGACGCCCCTACAGGCCTCTCGCGACGATCACGAGGTGGCGATCAGCGGGGTGGGGGCGGGGCGTGGTCGGCGCCCATGCGCTGTGTGTCCGCCTCATGCGTCTCGCTGCGCTCGTCGCTCGGCAGGATACCGAGATCATTGAGCACGAGGCCGAACGCATCCGGCACCAGCGCCGGCCAGCGCAGGATGCCGTCGAGCCGGATCAGGGGGCGCGGGGTGCGCTGCTGGCCGGCATACCGACGCCGGGCCCACAGTTCGTAGAGGAACACCACGCACCCGCCGAGCATCGCGAAGAGTGCCCACGTCGTGAGCGCGTCGCGCAGCGGCAGGTCCACCAGCATCCAGGCCAGCACCGCGTAACTGAGCAGCATGCCCATGGTGCCCATGCCGCGGCGCAAGGCGGCGTTGAGCGCCACCGAGACCGTGGTCCACAGCAGGATGCCGAAGAGCACGATCGCCCACATGATGTCGATGTGGAAGTACGTCATGGGTCACGGCAGTGCGAGACGCGCGTCGCCTGCCTGAGTATGGATGTTGGTACGGTGCTGCGCCACAAATGCGTGCGCTGCGGGGCGCTGGCCGCCGCCTCAGCCACGCACCGACACGATCCTGCGCACGCGTCGGTCAGCGCGCGTTGTATCCGTTCACCGGCCCGCCATTGAAGAACGCCGCCGGCGTCATCACGCCGTCCTTCTTGAACACGATGCCGTTCTTCAGCACGAACCGTACATCCCGGAGTGCGTCGATGCTCTGCAGCGGGTTGCCGGAGACCGCGATCAGATCGGCAAACATTCCCGGCCGGATCGGGCCACGCGATGTCGTCGTCTCGCTCACCTCATACCCCGTGACGGTCATCGCGCGCAGGATGTCGGGTGCCGGGATGCCTGCGGCTTTCCAGGTCTCGATGAACTCGATCGCCACCTCCCCGCGAGTCTTGCCGGGCACGTAGTAATCGGCGTCGGTCGAGAAGGTGATGGGCACCTTGTTCTCCCACGCATTCCGCAGCAGGGCGACGGTGTTCCTGAAGCGCACCTCGGTGGTGTGGCCCACCAGCGAAACCGGCGTTTCCGTGCCGGCGCGGAAAATGTGCTTCTGCGCCATGATCCGGTGGATCGTGTCATTCATGCCGTTGTCGTGCGCAATGGACCAGATGCCGGCGTCGACGGCGCGATGCGCACCGGCCACCGTCTGCACGTGTCCCTCCACCTTCAGTCCTGCCTTGGCGGCTTCACCGATCACCAGGCGGATCTCGTCGGTGGTGTATCCCCACGGCTTGCAGTCGACGCAGATCTTGATGACACGTGCGCCCACCAGCGCGTTCTGTCGGACGGCCTTCACGATCTCGTCGGGCGTGTCCGCCTCGAGGTATTCGGGGTAGACGATCTTTCGATCGAATGCCATCTCGGGATTCGGAGAGAACTGCCCGCCCATCCCGCCGATGATCAATCCTGACGGAATCAAAGTCGGGCCGGGCACCCAGCCCTGTTCGATCGCGCGACGCAATGCGATGTCGGCGTAGTGCCCGTTGTTCCCCATGTCGCGCACGATGGTGAAGCCCGCGGACAACATCTGGATCCCATTCGACACGGCCTGAATCGCACGCAGCGGGGTGTCGTCCAGGATCGTCGTCAGATAGTAGCTGTTGCGCTCAGGCATGTCCTTGTAGGTGAGCGCCAGATGGTTGTGCGCGTCCACCAGCCCGGGAACGACCGTCAGCGCCGACAGGTCGATGAGCTGCGCACCCGGCGGGATCGCGACGTTCGAACCAACGGCGGTAAAGCGGCCGTTCTGCACGAGGATGATCTGATTGGCGGCGATCGTGCCCGAGTAGGGATCGACGAGACGGCCGGCGCGGATGGCGGTGACCGGCCCAGCGGCAGCCGGCGGCGTCTGGGCAGGCAGCGATGCGGTGGCAAGAACGAAGCCGAAGATCGCGACGAAAGACCGGAGCATCATGGGCGGGGTTGGAGGTGGGCAATGCATTGCACTGGGTCTTCGAGAGCGCGGCAGCGACACCTGTCACCCCGCTCGCAGCGCCTTCCCTACGGCCAGATCGTCACATCCGGCAACACCGTGCGCACGAATCTTCCACGCATCGTCGTGATTGCCGAGTCGAGCGAGCGCAGGTTGGCGACGGTCAGGGCGAGAGCATGCTCACGCGGCTGATCCACCGTACCAACCACATAGTCCACGCCGGGCACATCGGTGTTCTCGATGTGCGTCCCGAGCAGCGCACGCACCGGGTGTGAGGCCGTGAAGGCCAGCAGACGACGTATGCTCACCGCGAAGGCGACGGTATCGCGCACATACAGGCGACCCGGGTAGAAAGTGTCGCCGGTCAGCAGCAGTTGCGTCTGCCGGTCGTACAGCGCGATGCTGGCCGGCTGATGACCGGGGATGGGCAGCACGTCGATGATGCGATTCCCCAGGTCGAACGTCGCCGAGTCGACTGGCCACCGGCGTATGCCGAAGAACGCGCGGACGGCTGCGGTGTCCCGGCCGATGACGGTGACGTTCGGCATCCGGTGAAACAGCGAATCACCTGCGACATGGTCGGCGTGTGCATGACTGTGCGCGACCACCAGCTGCATCGGCTGTCCGCCATGTCGGCTACGCCACGCCTGCACGACGCGATCGACATCCGCGGCGACGTCGAGTCCACCCGCGCCGGTGTCGAGCAACAGCACGGTCCGCGCACCGAACAGCAGGTACAGAAACGGCTTCTCGTAATTCGTGCACGCCGGCTGCCTGAGAATGAAGGTGTCGTCGTCGTACGCGTGGACGAGGAGCGACGGTGTACCGGCACAGATCGCGCCGCCGGCATACAGTCGCGTCGGAAGTGACCCGCCGACAACATGGTCGATCGGCCCGGACGACCGTGCGCCGAAGGCACAGGCCGTCACGAGCGCCAGCGTGCCGAGGGTGCCGACGCCCTTCGATGCAAGGCTCCTCATGGACCTCCTCTTGTGCGTCGAGCGTGAACCAGTGAAGCCGACCGCCGACGGACGGCGTATGTCCCGCGCCTGAATGCGGAAGCTAAGCATCCGCGCAGGACCGGTCTCCGGAGTGAGCCCTGTTGCATTTGCGCTGACGCTACGCACTTTCAGCCTATGCTCCGTTCATTCCCGTCCATCTTCGTGTCGCGGTTCGGTTGCGTCGCTGCTCTGGCGCTCGGCCTCGCCTGTCCGGTGGCAGCCGTGGCGCAAGTGGTGCCGACATGGGAAGCGTATGCGATTCGGTACGGCGCGCTGCCATCCTTTCGCGTCGCCAGCCTTATCGCCGGTGCCGACACGTCGCGCCGCGTCGATGCAACCCTGATGGTCTGGCTGCTGAAAGGCCCCGGGGGACGGATGGTACTCGTCGATGCCGGCTTCAAGCGCGCCGATCTGATCGCACGATGGAAGCCGATCGACTACCAGCGACCCGACTCCGCCGTGGCGCGGGCCGGTGTGCCCGCGGAGGCGGTGACGGACATCATCATCTCGCATATCCACTGGGATCACTTCGACGGCGCCGACCTGTTTCCGAATGCGCGCATCTGGATCCAGCACGAGGAAGTCGACCACCACATCGACTCCGCCGGGACGGTCCTCGATCGCGCGATCGACGCACCCGATGCCGCCATGCTCGCCCGCCTTCGCACCGCGGGCCGATTGCAGCTCGTCGACGGAGACGCTCGGGAGATCATTCCGGGCATCACGCTCTACACGGGCGGCAAGCATCTTCACATTTGGGAAGCCTTGTTGAAGCAGGAAATTCG
>JANMON010000170.1:0-3462 GCA_031369265.1 Gemmatimonadaceae bacterium
GGCAACGGCAACGGCAACGGCAACGGCAACGGCAACGGCAACGGCAACGGCAACGGCAACGGCAACGGCAACGGCAACGGCAACGGCAACGGCAACGGCAACGGCAACGGCAACGGCTTGACGCAAAGGCGCAAAGACACAAAGGCGCAAAGCGTTCCGTTATCGATACAACCTTCCGCACGCCCCGCGATGCTGGATGTTTTGTTGGAAGGGTGCTTCGCCGTTCCCACAAAGACTACATCACGTCCTCGTGTGCCTAGCTCAGTAGCGCGAATGACAGCGTTGCGGCTTTGTGCCTTTGCGCCTTTGCGTCAAGTTGTTCAGCAGTTCAGCTGTTCAGAGCTTCAACAATCACGAACGCTGACCTTAGCAACCGATGAGCTCTCGATAGTCGTCCGGCGTGTCGATGTCGCGCAGGGCGTCAGCGGGCCACTCGTGTATGACGGCTTCGTGCTGGTGCGCTTTCACCACGGCCTTGCCGCAGCCTTCGCCGTGCCAGGCCAGCAGCTCGGGCCAGAGTGCGCGACGGAAGAGCAGGGGTGGGGCGAGGACGTCGCCGTAGCGTGACACCGCCAGCGGTGCGTCGCTCGATGCGAGTGACGTGATCAGCGCGAGCAACATCGCGGTCGAGATGCGCACCATGTCGGCCAGCATCACGATCGTCGCGTCCACGTCGGCGGGCAGTGCGCGCAGGCCCGCGTGGAGCGAGGTGCTGGTCGGGCCGGTGAAGTCGGAATTCACGGCGAATGTGCAGTCGAGCCCCGCCAGTGCCTCGCGCACGCGGGCAGCATCGTTGCCGACCACGATCACGACCGGCGAGGCGCCCGCGTCGATCGCCACCATCGCGGCGCGGCGCACCATCGGCACGCCGTCCACGTCCAGCAGCATCTTGTTGTGGCCCATCCGGCTCGAGGCGCCGGCGGCCAGGATCACGGCCGCGGTGCTACTCACCGCTGGCGTGGATCGGCGCGCGCCGGTCGCGCAGTGACTGCGGCTGGCGCCCCGAGCGCACCGCCAGGATCTCGGCCAGCACCGCCAGCGCCACCTGTTCCGCGCCGTCGGTGCCGATGTCCAGACCTACGGGTCCGAAGATCCGCGCCAGGTCGACGGCCGACGTCACGCCGAGACGCGCGATGATGCGATCGGTGCGCTGGCGCGGGCCGAGCATGCCGATGTAGCGCACCGGTGTCTCCAGCAGCGCGCGGAGGTAGGCCGTGTCGTCGGCGAAGTCGTGCGTCATCACTACCGCGAAGCTGGATGGCTCCAGCACCAGCAACTCGTTGAGGCGCGTGGCATCCGATTCCAGCAGGCGCACCGCGTCCGGGAAGTGCTCGCGCACCAGCAGCCCCGGACGCCGGTCCACCGTGACCACGCGGAAGCCCACCTCGCTCGCCAGGCGCGCCAGGACGCGCGCGTCTTCACCGGCGCTCACGACCACGAGGCGCGGCGGCGGCTCCATCACGTCCACGAACAGCGTCGCGCCATCCACCACGCGCAGGTGTGACTCACCGAGCCGCGCCCACTCCGCAGCGTCCCGTCGCACCGCAGCGTCCAGCTGCGCGTCAGCCAGCGTGCCATGCAGCTCGCCCGCTGCGAATACCACGCGAGGCGACTCACCTTCCGCGTTCGGGCCACCCAGCCGCGTGATGGCGAGGTAGGGAATCTCCTGCGCCACTGCGCTGCGCTCGGCGGCGCGCAGCGTGGTGACCGGCTCGATCAGGATCTCCACCTCGCCGTCACAGCCCACGCCCAGGTCCCACGCGGAGATCTCGTCGGATCCGCCGCAGTACGAGCGCTGCTCCGACACGCCGGTGGCGATCACGCGCATCGCCACCTCGCGCACGTCGGCTTCCAGACATCCGCCGCTCACGTTGCCGACGGTGCGCGCGTCCTCCGCCACCAGCAGCTTGGCCCCCTCATGTCGATAGGCCGAGCCGTTGACGCGCACCACGGTGGCGAGGGCGGCGAGCGCACCACGTGCACGCAGCGCCGCCAACTCGTCCAGCACCAGCCGTGTCTCCAGCCACTGCTTCACCTGTCGCTCAGGCCCACGAGAGGTTGTGCTTCGATAGCGGCAGCGAGCGGATGCGCTTGCCCGTGGCCGCGAAGATCGCATTGCACAGTGCGGGCACCACCGGCGGCAGCGCCGGTTCTCCCATGCCGGTGGGCGGATACTCGGTGATCTTGAAGTGCGTCTCGATCACTGGCGTCTGCGTTAGCCGGATCAACGGGAAGTCGTTGAAGTTCGCCTGCTTCGTCTTGCCGCCGACGATCGTGATCTCCTGCAGCAGCGCCTCGCCGATGCCATCGATCACGGAGCCCTGCACCTGGTTGATCGCGCCCGACGGGTTGATGATCTGGCTGCCCACGTCGCCGGCTGCCCAGACCTTGTTCACCTTCACCACGCCGGCCTTCGACACCGTCGCTTCCACCACTTCGGCGAAGTAGCCACGGTGCGAGAAGTACATCGCCACGCCCATGCCGGTGCCCTTCGGCAACGTGCGTGTGCCCCAGCCCGACTTGGCCGCCACCAGCTCCAGCACGCCCTTCATGCGCGACGGAATCAGCCCACCCTGCGGTGTCTCGGCCGGGAGCGCCGCCAGCAGCTCGAGCCGGAACTGCACCGGATCCTTCTTCGCCGCGTGCGCCAGCTCGTCGATGAACGACTCCATCACGTACGCCAGCGCATTGCTGCCGGGCGCTCGCAGGAAGCCCGTCGGCACGCCCAGCGGCATGGTGGACACGCCGATGCTGTGGTTCGGCGCCGCGAGGGCAGGGAACTCGCTGCCGCTCATGTTGGCGCTCGGCACGAAGTCAGTGCCGTTGTTCGAGAACGAGACGAAGTGATTCTGCCACGCCGTCAGCGTGCCCGAAGCATCCACCGCAGCGCGCAGCTTGTGATAACCACCGGGCCGGTAGAAGTCGTGCTGGATGTCGTCCTCGCGCGTCCAGAGCATCTTCACCGGCACGCCGGCCTGCTTCGAGATCATGGCCGCTTCGACCATGTAGTCGTTGTTCAGGCGTCGCCCGAATCCGCCACCGCTGCGCATGATGTGGATCGCCACGTCCTTCTCGGCGATGTTCAGCGTCTTCGCCACCAGCACGCGGCCCGACTGCGGATTCTGCGTTGGCGCCCAGATCTCGATCGCGTTGTCCTTGAAGTGCGCCGTGCAGTTCTGCGGCTCGAGCGTGGCGTGGGCGATGAACGGATATTCGTAGGTCGCCTCCACCGTCTTGGCCGCTGACGCGAACGCCGCCGTCACGTCACCGGCAGCCTTCAACGACCGCTGCGGCGCCTGCGCGAACAGTTCCTTCGCCTTTGCATTGAAGCCGGCCGTGCTCTGCTGCGCCGTGGCGCCTTCGTTCCAGACGACCTTCAGCTTGGTGCGCGCCGACTTGGCCGCCCACCAGGTGTCGGCCAGGATCGCGACGCCGCCCAGCAAGCCTTCCAGCGCCGTGCCG
>JANMON010000184.1:0-11284 GCA_031369265.1 Gemmatimonadaceae bacterium
TCTGACCGAGATCGGAATCACGCGGACGACCGGTTCGCTTCGGGCTCTGTGGCGCGATCGCTGGCTCGACCGCTGTGACGGCGTCGAGCAGCTATACCTCGGTCAGTCATCCGTGCTGCATGACGAGCCCAGCGCGGAGAAAAGCCAATAGCGCACAGTCGCTTCCAAAGCGCGCAGCGCGGACGTTGGCGAAGACCGGGAGACGATCCGCGCCAGGGCGCCGGCTGGCGTGCCGATGGTGAGGGCGGGGCGTTGCAGGCCAACGACTCACGCGTTCCGGTGTGCACCTGTTTGCACCCACTCGCATGGGGTTCCGGGTGTCGCAGATTCGAATCCTGCCGTCCCGACAGTGATGTACAACCACGAAGGCGAATTCATGGGCGCCGTGCGTCGTTCGTGCTGTGTCGATCGGCGCCAGATCGCGTGACACTCGACTCACCTCGCGTGTCGCTGCACGAGGCACTCTCCAAACGTCAGTGCACTGCCACCGGATCTCCTGTCACCGGATTGCCTGAGTCGCGGCCGCCAGGGGTCACGGCACCTTGCCTGGCGGCGGCATCACATGCCCAGCATGAGGATCGACGGGCGCCTTCTTCCTGACTGGTGCGGGCGGCGTCGCTCGAACCGCGCGCGACGGCTGGCGCCGCGACGATGCTCGGGCCTTTCGAGCTGCCGGCTGGCGAACGCCGGCTGCGCTCGGGGGCGCAGGCTCGGCGACACCCATCGCTTCCAGATGCGCCTGGTGTTCGCGGAGCGTCGTGTCGGCGTTGACGCGCGCCCGGATCACGGGATCGCGCATCATCACGTTGTGCATCTCACGCAGCATGGCCGCCGATGGATCCGTGCCAGTCGCGGGCATCGCGCCGTGCGACATGCCGTCGTGCTGCATGCCGGCCTTGCTCGCACTGTCGCTGGCGGGGCGCGCCGCACCCGACATTCCACCACCGCTTCCTGCAGGCGACATCCCGGGCATGTTGCCGTGCTGCATGCCGCTCATCGCGCCCGGCGAAGTTCCAGCTGCCGGCGCAGCGCCAGCCGCAGCCGGCGCACCATGCGCTCCGTGTCCATCACCGACCGCGCTGCCATACCGGAACCCCGTCATCGCCCCGGTGCGGTCATCATGCGTCATGACTGCGCCGTAGGTGACCGTGGCCGTCGGCAACATCGGCAGGAAGCCGACCGGCGGCCCGCCCATGTTCTCGATGCCCATGTGTCCAGACATCACCTTCCATGCCTCGCGCGTCATCACGAACGAGGTGTCGTCGCGGTAGCGACCTGCCGCGATCATGATCTCGGCGCGCTTCCGGTTCCGCGGCACGCTGTCGTTGGCGAGGATGTCGCTGATCACGTCGTGCATGGAGTGCAGGTTGTCGAAGATGATCGCCGCCTCCGGGTAGCGCCGCGTGAACTCCGGCGCGACGGCCGCAGTCATCGGCATCTGGTACGGCATCGCCCGCGGCGGGTCCTGCAGCATCTGCCAGAAGCGCGCGACGGTGCCGCGCACACCCGCCTGCCGCTCGGCGACATTCCGCCCGACGATCAGCGGCTCGTACAGCCCCACCTGCAGCCAGTGGTAGCCCCAGATCAGGCCATTGAACTTGGGATACTGCTTGCGGAACGCGAGCGAGTACGGCTGCTCCTGCATCAGCTGCATGCTCTTCGGCTTCGAGCTGAAGGCCAGGTCACGTCGCGTCTTGTAGTAGTCGATCAGGCGCTGCACTTCACGATCCTTGGCCGCGTCGTCCAGCCGTTCGTCGGCGAGCACGTCGTAGATCTGCCGATGAAGGATGTGTGCCCAGTCGAACATCTGCTTCGCTTCGGGCGCCAGCTGCGCGTACTTGATCTCGATGGCCGCCTCTTCAAGGGGTACTCGCGGCGGCCGCACCAGCACGCGCTTGGTCAGGTAGTCGTACTCGCGTTCCTCGAGTAACGCGGGCGATGCATCCGGCTGCGTCCAGAGCCCCTCGTACAGGATCGCATGGCCGTAGTCGAACGCGTTGAACAGCCGGTCCGCCGCCTGGTAGTTGTTGCGGAACACCCAGTTGTGCGGCGCCTGAACGTAGAACTGTTCGTAGGTCGTCACCCACTGGGCGGACGCCGCAGTTGCCGTCGCAAGCGTCACGACGGCAATCGCGGCCAGTGCGATCACGCGACGTGCGCGGCTCGCCTTCATCCTGGTGTGCTCCATCAGCGCTTCCTCCACGGCATACCGATCACATAGGCGCCGCCGAATGTGGCGAACCAGCCCTGGTCATCACCTGTCAGTCTCGCGCCACCACCAACGTCCAATGCCACCCGTGGTGACAGTTGCACCCGCGTACCGACGGCGGCGTTCCATTCCGGGTCGTCGGCGTCATTGAGCGGCTGGCGCGCGAACACTTCCGCCGATATGAGGACCGCGCGGAGCGGAAAGGTCCGATCCACCGCGACCCCGCTCATCCACCGCGACAACTCGACCGCGCCCGCACCGACGGCGGCGCCGCTGGCGGCTGGCGTCGTACCAAAGGTGTACTGCGCATTCGCATGGAACCGTGCCCAGCGAAATGTCTTCGTGGCAATACCCTTCACGCTGGTATAGGTGGCGTCGGCGGCCAGGCTGCCGACGGGCGCGAGCACGTTCGCCACGATGGCGAGGGCGGGGATGCGCGTCTCGGTGTTCAGGTTGTACAGCAGCGATGCGTCGAGCCCCGTGATGCCGACGCTGCTCCGGCGCCCACCAGCGTCGATGACGGCCACGGGCAACCCGATCTCGAGTTGTGTGCGGCTGAAAAGTCCGAACGCCACCTCGGGCTCGATGCCCCACCGGTATGCCCCGCCGCGGCCGCGCTCGAGGCGCAGCGGCGCTGCCTGCAGCTCGATGGCGCGTCGCTCGATGGCGTACGCATCCTCGATCTGCAGCGGCCGGCCGGCGTCGGTATTGTAGTAGTCCGTCTGGGAGTGTGCGGTGCTGGGCACCAACATCACCAGCCAGACCAACACGACTGCGATCCGGCGGACGACTGGCACCGGGTGTTCATTCGACGACATGACGGCTCCACGAGAGGTGCACATACGCAACGGTCCTGCGACGATGACTTTATGAAGGATAAAATGCACTGGACCGTTTCGGAAGGCGTTGCTCCTGGCCACCGTGGAGCAGGCTCACCCGTCGCGGCGTCACACGGCGAACACGTCGCGCATCAGTCCGACGCAGGATCACTCGCCCGTCTGGCGCGCGAACTCGTCTGGATGTGACGGACCACCCACCGTCCATCAGTCGCAGCGCCTCGCCGGATCAGGATCGCCGTGCCACGCCCGACGTTGTCGATCGACCGGCCGTTCATCTCAGCCTTCAGCGTGTACCGAAAGGTGGCCCACGCGGTCACGCCGGCGACGTACATCTCGATCTCCACGGGCCGGTACACGAAATTTTTCATCGCCTTCACCTCGGGCCCGAGGTGATGGTCTCGGTAATCCGCCCAGCCGCGGTTGATGCCCGCACCTTCGACCACGGTCAGGCTGTCGCCGGCATACAGTGAGTCCAGCGCAAGCAGGTCGCCACGTTCCGCCGCCGCGAACACGGCGCGCAGCGTCGCGATGGCGTCGGTGGTGTCGGTGTTGCTGGCGGCAGGCGCAGTCGTCGAGACACGACTGCTCTCATTGCCCTGGCAGGACGCCGCCGCAGGTGACGCGACAGCACTCAGCACCAGGGCAGGGAACAGCGTGGAAAGCGCCTGCAGCATTGAAGGCATCGGCTTGTCTCTCAGGGAAGATGATTGGGGACGAAACGGGCGAACGTGTTGCAGCAGGCGGCATCGCCGGCAGGGCACACGAGTTACATCTCCATCCCGGTTGGCGTTGCGACGAGGATGGCCGTGATGAGGACCACGACGAGGCCGATGCTCAACTCCAGCGTTGCACTGCGGCGCAAGCGAGGCGTTGCCGCCGGGACGGTGTCGAGCATCGGTGTCACGCGACGCCAGTTGTAGACGCCGATGCCAGCGGTCAGCGAGAGCACCGCCAGCTTGAGGAGCAAGGTTTGCCCGTACCGGGTTTGCCAGACTGCCGTCAGCGACGCGATGTGCAACCACGCGGCAAACAGACCCGTGGCGGCGGTGAGTGCCGCGAAGGCGAGCGCCGTCGAGGAGAAGGCATTGACGAGCAGGCTGACGGCACGCCACCGCTCCGACGCCTCGATGCGGAGTGCCTGCGGCAGCCCCACCATCAACAGGACGACCAGACTGCCGAGCCAGCCGCCGGCACCGATGATGTGCAGCGCATCGCTCGCGATGGCCAGCGTCACCAGACTCGGTGCTGCCGCCGCGTGCCCGGACAGCGCCATCGACACGGTCATCGCGATGGCTACGATCCCCAGCAGCGGCCATATGCCGCGTGGGTGCGCCCGCGCTCGCACGAACGCCACCAGTGCGATCAGGATCGCCACGACTTCGAGCAGCCACGCACGGCCCCACTGCGTGTCGCGGAGCAAGGTGCCGAGCAGCGCCGGATCCGGCATCAGCGGCGCGCCATGCAATGCATAGGACTGCGCCAACAGCCGGAGAATTGCGGTGCCCCCGAGCAGGAGCGTGGCAGACACGCCGACCTGCGCGGCCCGCCTCCGCATCGCCACGACCGGTGCTGCACCCGAGACCCGCTGCAGGCGTGCCAGGACGAGCAGTGCGAAGGTGACGGTACCGATGATGACCAGCAATGCACTGTACTGCAGCCAGCGGATCGCCACGTACACGGGTGATTCGACGCCGAACATGGGTGAGTCGGGCTGGCTGATCGGGTCCTGATGCATGTCGCTGGCCGTCGCCTGTGCGCCATGATCCATGGTGGGCAGTGCCAGCGTGAAGCGGTATGATCCCGATGTCGGATGGCCATCGCTTCCAGCCACCTGCCAGTGTACGGTATACACGCCACTGACGAGCGGACCCTCGATCTGCGCGGTGACCGAGAATCGTTGATCGGCCACGGTTGTCACTGGAAGGAGCGCGACGGGTTTCCCTCCCGGGCCGATCAATCGGATCGACGTCAGCGCGAGTGTCGGGCGCTGCGTGAACACCAACCGGATGTCCGCCGGAGCGACCGTCACGTGCGCCCCCGACACTGGCGCCGACGCCTTCAGGATGCCGTGCGCATGCACCGGGGTCGCCCGCACCAACCCGAGGAGGAGAAGTGCGCCGTAGAACCTGCTGCGACAGGCCGCGACCCGCCGCGTCACGGTATGAAATTTGGGGCGCGACGCCGGCAGGTCGACAGAGCACGACTTCGGTGCGCTGATCCGCTGCGGACGGTGCGGTGTAGCAAGAGCGCTATGCGTCGCCAATCTGCGTACCTCGCCGAAGTCACCGTGCGACTTATTTCGCGCCAGCGGCGTCGGCCATGAACGTGCAGGTCCCGCGCATCGGGTGACCATCGGCACCAGCCGCGCCGATCAGGCGCGTGGGGTGCGCGATGACCAGTGAATGGCACGAATCCGCCACACGCCACCCACGCGCGCCAGCACCATCAACTCTGCACCGACTGAGTTGATGTCGCGGTCACGGTACTTGCCCTTGGTGACACTGGTCGAGGTACTCCACGCAGCGTCGCCGACGACGACCACCCGCTGCGCACTCCGGACCCCGGGCAGTGCCTGCGCGAAGCGCATGTCGCCGGGGAGGTGGTGGCCGGCGTATTCGCTTCGCGTTTCCACGCTGCCACTCTCCTGGATGATGGCATCCGGGGCCAGCAGCGTCATGGCGGCGGCGCTGTCACCGGCGGCCAGCGCCCGGTGGTATGCATTCACGACGCCCGCAACGTCGGCGGAGTCCGTGGCCATGGCGTGCGTGCGCCACGCCGTCGTCGCGTTGGATGCGTGTGCGGTGTCGTGGACGGCACCGTGGGCAGGAGGCGCGCCAACGACGATCGCACTCACGACGGTGATGAGGTGGATGACTGAGCGATGCATGGGTGGATTGGAAGAGGGAAGCGTCGGGTGCCGGGTGATGACTGCTGCTCGTCAATTGATGTCGCCGTGATGCGGACAGTCGCGGGCCGCCGCCGCAGTGTGACCGGCCAGGCAGAAGACGTGTTCATAAGGTGCAAGTCGCGTGTGCGCGCAGTGCTCGCTGTGGCTGGTCATGGGGTGGGCCACCGCGAGGCCTGAAGTCCACGCCAGTGCCAGCGCCACGCCTGCTCCAACGAGTGATGGCTTGGTGACCTGGGTCGTGATGTTCGATGCGTGGCCGAGGAGCCTGTTGATCCGGCGGTCGAGCATGGCGTCACGATGGAAGCCGACCATGGCGCCGCCGTGCTGCAAGGATCTGCCGCCGGTGCCACCCGGTCCGCGCCACTGCGCGAGCGCCAGGATCGCCGAGGCCAGCGCCACAGGATCGCCGCGCACCGCGAAGTCATCGGCGATGATTTCCGCGTCGTCCGCCACATCCGCCGCCAGACGCCGCATGGTGGGCAGCCAGAAGAGCAGGCAGCCCAGCGCACGCAATACCGTGAGGCGCAGCGGGTCGCGCCGGCGGACATGTGCGTACTCGTGCGCGAGCACGGCGGCCAGCTGCGGCTGCGTGAGTTGCCGCTCCAGCTCCGTGCTGACGTGAATGACCGGGCGCCACCATCCCGTCGTGAAGGCAGGCATCGGCAGCCCATCGACGAGCCGGATCGAGTCCGTCGGTACCGCAGCCGCGCGGGCCGCGTCGGATGTCGCATCAGTCGCGACGACCGTGCGCGTGACGATCATGCCGAGTGTCGTGCGAAGCCCCCACCAGGCACGGGCACGGTCCGCGACGGCGTACGCCACGCCGCCGACGAGCAGCAGGTGGAACGTGGAATGCACCGGTTCGAGCAATTCGTGCAGGGCGACCAGGCACACGAGCCAGAGATGGTCACGACCATCCAGTAGCGCGCCGATTCCTCCGGTGGCGTGATGCACCATCACCGGGCTCGTCGCGGCGAGCAGCAGGATGCCGATCACGACGAGCAGCCTGCGTCGATGCCGCGCTTCGCGCTCATCGACGCCGTGGCGCAGAATCCCGGCGTGGACGTCAGTCTCAGACATCGTCTCGCCCTGACCGCGGCGTCATGACGTCAGCCGCGCCTTGATCAGGCGCGCCAGTTCGGCCAGCTGGTCCGGATCGCGTTCAGCGAGGACGTCGACGAGCGTGGCCGCCATCGCATCCGAGCTGAAAGACAGAATCCCCTCGACGACTCGGCGACTCGCGTGCGCCATGAACGCCGCCTCGGTCATCGTCACCTCGAAGTGCAGCAGCCCATCGCGCTCCTCGCGCCGGAGCAGCCGCTTGCGCACCAGCTTGTTGAGCACGGTGATCACCGTGAGCAGCGCCACCTGATGCGTCGACGCGACCTGCGCGTGGACCGTGCGCCCCGTGGCGGGCACACCGATGCGCCACATCGCCGCCATCACGCGTGCTTCCAGATCGCCGAGCACTTTCGCCAACCCGTCGGCTGAGAGACGGATGGTATCGTGTAACTGGGGCGGGAGGGGAGGCGTCGGCGCGGGGCGAGCGCCGCGGGATGCAATTCCAGGGCGGCGTTTGCTGGGCACGGGGCTCGGGTGTGGGCGGGGAATTCGGGCGACCGCTTTATGATGCGTAAATTCGCCTCTGGTGGCAAGGTCTGCCGCCGTGGTGCTCAGCTGTGGTCAAGCACTGGCCACGTTTATGCATCGTAAAAAATGCATGTCCTGGCATGCGTAGCTGTCCTGCCAGGCATCGCAGCAGCTGCCGACGCACGGCGTCACACCGGCGCCAAAGGGCAATGCGGTCCCGCACTCTTCTGACCGGAGTACCACATGATTGCACGATCAAGCCTTCTCAGCTGGACGATTGCCGCTGGGCTGCCGCTGCTCGCCGCGTGCGGCAAAACCGACGGGTCGCGCACGGACAGCGCGATGGCGCCATCCGCGAACGCCACGCGCGGCGATTCGGGTGTCATGGGTGGCATGAACGGCATGATGCCGCCACGCGGAACCGACAGCATGCCCGCAATGGCGTCCGCGTCGTCGATGCCGGGGCTGTCCGCCGCGATGACGGCGCACATGGCCGCCATGAAGGGTGCCAACAATGCGGCGATGAAGTCCATGCTGCCGGACCACAAGACGATGGTCGACGGCATGTTGTCGCAGATGAACGATCAGATGCGCAGCATGAAGCTGACCCGCACGCCGGCTTGGAGTGCGCTCAGCGACTCGATCCGCACTGATTTGACGCAGATGTCAGGGATGAGTGCGACGGCACTGGCTGCGATGATGCCGGCCCACGAGATGCGCATCACGCATCTCGCCGCGATGCACGAGGAGGCCATGAGGCACAGGAAGTAGCGCGATCTGAGCATCATCCTGAATATCATCGAGCGCACATCACATCACGAGTCACTGCGGAGTGTTCCATGACGGCAATCGAACTGAAGACGTATCTGCATGGCGCTGGAACGAAGAACCATGAGTGCATCGAGGCGTGCGTAGCCTGTCTCGTGGCGTGCGAAATGTGTTCGGACGCCTGTCTGGCGGAGTCGGACACCGCAATGCTGCTCGCGTGCAGCCGTCTCGACCGTGACTGTGCCGAGGTGTGTTCGGCCGCTGTTCGTATCATGGCACGCGGCGGCCCACTCACGGCAATCATGTGTGGCGCGTGCGCCGACGCGTGCGACGCCTGCGCGGCGGAGTGCGAAAAGCACTCTGCGCAGCACGACCATTGTCGGATCTGCGCCGAAGCATGCAGAAAGTGCGCCGAGGCCTGCCGTAAGATGGCGGCGTAATCGAGTCCAAGAGCGCATCGCTCGGTGTGGCCGATCCGCTCCTGCATCGATGCGCCGCAGCGTCGCACCGGCGCACTCGAATTCCGTCGCCCCTTCGTTGCAGGTTCGCCACACGCACTGACGATTGGTCAGGTGCGGATTTTGCACCTTCAATCGCGCCTTCGAGGGCACGACCATGACGAATTGTGATCCTGCAGGAGACTCGGGTGACACCGCGCGTCACCCGGGCTATACGGCCGTGCGTTCCATGACGTCGCTGCCCCGCTGATGACAACTCCACCGACGGCTGAAGAGCCCCCTCTCCATGACAGCGGCCACCCAGGCGAGACGAAGGACGGAAGGCCAGTCGAGGTAACCGACACGACACGCGAGGCGCACGCGGAGCATGGGCGCTATCCAGTCGTATCGCCTGTGAGCGCAAGCGCGACGCCACGCGCCGGGTCAGCGCCGCCTGCGTCGGAACCAGAGCAGCACAATCCGACGTCGCACGGCGCTCACGGCGACCATGAGGATCACTCTGCAGGGGGCGGTGACCACGACAAGCACGCCGGTCACTCTGTCGCCCTCTTCAGGGACAAGTTCTGGTGGGCGCTCGCCCTGACGCTGCCCACGCTCGTCTGGGGCCACATGTTGCCCAGCGCGCTCGGCTACGCACCACCGGCGTTCCCTGGCAGCACGCTCATCCCGGCCCTGTTCGGAACACTGCTTTTCGTCTACGGCGGGGCGCCATTCCTGAAAGGCGCGCTCCGCGAAATCCAGGATCAGCTGCCGGGCATGATGACACTGATCGCCCTCGCGATCAGCGTCGCGTTCGTGTTCAGTGTGGTGGTGACGCTTGGCTTCCCGGGGATGCCACTCTGGGAAGAGCTCGCCACGCTGATCACCGTCATGCTGCTTGGCCACTGGCTGGAGATGCGGTCGATCTCGCAGGCACAGGGCGCGCTGGGTGAGCTCGCGAAACTGCTGCCGGACATGGCGACACGTGTGGCACGTGCAGCCGATGGCAGCGAACGGCTCGAGGATGTGTCGGTGAGCGACCTGGCCATCGGCGACATCATGCTGGTGAGGCCGGGCGCGAGTGTTCCTGCCGACGGCGTGGTTCGCGATGGCCGCAGCAGCGTCGACGAAGCACTGCTCACCGGCGAGTCGGCCCCGGTGCCGAAGGAGATCGGTGCCAGCGTGATTGCAGGTGCGATCAATGGCACCGGTGCGCTCCGGGTGGAGGTGATGCGCACTGGAGAGCGTACCGCACTGGCCGGGATCATGCGACTGGTCGCGCAGGCGCAAACCTCACGCTCGCGTGCACAGGCGCTCGCGGATCGCGCCGCGTTCTGGCTGACGTGGGTCGCCCTTGGGTCTGGCGTGTTCACCCTCGTTGCATGGCTCCTCAGTGGCGCGACCGTCGCGGTGGCAGTCGAACGATTCGTGACCGTGCTGGTGATTGCCTGTCCACACGCGCTCGGACTGGCGGTGCCGCTCGTGCTCGCGATCTCCACGACCCTTGGTGCCAGGAATGGTCTGCTGGTTCGAGACCGACGTGGCCTCGAGGAAGCACGGCGCGTGACGACGGTCGTCTTCGACAAGACCGGGACGCTGACGCTCGGACAGCACCGCGTCGTCGCGATGGCAACCGACGGCGGCCTGTCAGAGGAGGACGCGCTGGGACTCGCGGCAGCGGTCGAGCATGATGCCGAGCATCCGGTGGCGCGCGCGATCGTGCAGAGTGCAAAAGACCGAGGCATCCCGCCCAGCGCCGCGACCGCGTTCGAAGCGATTCCCGGGCGCGGTGTGCGTGCGACGGTGCAGGGGCGCGACTTCGCCGCCGGCGGGCCGAATTTGCTGGCGCAGTTGAATGTCCAGCCTGCGGCGTCGCTGACTGAGTTCTCACAGGCGGCGACGGCTCGTGGACAGGCGGTGATCTACCTCGTCGAGGGTGAGCGGACGCTCGCCGCGTTCGCCGTCGCTGATGCGGTACGGCCGGAGTCGCACGAGGCGGTGCGCCGTCTGCACGAGGCGGGTATCGAGGTGGTGATGATGACCGGCGACGCGCAGGCCGTCGCGGACTCGGTGGCCAAGGAACTGCAGATCGACACGGTGCTGGCGCAGGTGCTCCCGGACGAGAAGGCTGCGCATATCGAGCGGCTGCAACAAGCTGGCAAGCGCGTTGCCATGATCGGTGATGGCGTCAACGACGCGCCGGCGCTCGTCACCGCCGATGTCGGCATCGCCATCGGGGCGGGGACGGATGTCGCCGTAGAAGCCGGCGATGTGGTACTGGTGCGGAGCGACCCGCGCGACATTCCACGGATCATCGCCCTGTCGCGAGCGAGCTACCGCAAGATGATCCAGAATCTCTGGTGGGCAGCCGGCTACAACGTGGTGGCGATTCCACTGGCAGCGGGTGCGCTCGCGCCGTGGGGCATTCTCCTGACACCCGCGATTGCAGCGGTGCTCATGTCGCTGAGTACGATCATCGTGGCGGTCAATGCGCAGCTGTTGCGCCGTACCGCGTTGTGATCTCCATCGTGAT
>JANMON010000189.1:0-1702 GCA_031369265.1 Gemmatimonadaceae bacterium
CCCGCCCCGACCGCCCCGGGCTTCCAGCCCACCCCCATGCCCTCGCTCACCCCGCCCGACTCCCCCGCCACGGGCTCCCACCCCCGCGGCGAGGTCGGACCCTCAATCCTCGACGTGGCCCGCGAGGCCGGTGTCTCGGCCGCCACCGTCTCGCGCATCCTCAACGGACGCCACCGCGGTGACCCGGTGGTCCGCGACCGCGTCCAGGCCACCGCCCTCGCCCTCGGCTACGTACCGCACGGCCCCGCCCGCGCGATCGCCGGCCGGCGCACGGGCGCCCTCGGCGTCCTGCTGCCCGATCTGTCCGGCGAGTTCTTCTCCGAGTTCCTGCGCGGCCTCGACGACACCTCGGCGGAACACGGCATCCACCTGCTCGTGACCAGCACCCACGCCGATCCGGTCAAGCTCCGCAACGCCGCCGCCGCCATGCGTGGACGGGTGGATGGGTACCTGATCGTCGCACCAGGCAACCGGGCCGACGACGTGATCACCGCACTCGCCCAGCAGGTTCCGATCGTGGTGGTGGGCATGGATGCGCGCAGCTGCGGCGCACCCTCGCTGATGATCGACAATGCCGCCGGCGCCAGCGCCGTCGCCGAGCATGCGCTCTCACTCGGCTTTCATCACCTGGCCATGATCACGGGACCGGAATCACATGGCGATGCGGTGGCGCGACGCGATGCATTCCGCGCCGTCATCGCACGCGCCGAGCCGAATGTGACGCTGACCGAGTTCGCCGGCGACTTCTCGCAGGACTCGGGATGGAGCGCCGCGCACACGATGCTGGCGCATCCACGACGCTTCGAATTCGTGTTCGCCTGTAACGACTCGATGGCGACGGGTGCGATGAGTGCACTCCGCGATGCGGGCATCCGTGTGCCCGAGAGCTTGGCAATCGCGGGCTTCGACGATGTGCCGATGGCACGCTTCCTCACGCCCGCGCTGACCACCGTGCACGTGCCGATCGAGGAGCTGGGCCGCCAGGCGATGCGCATGCTGATCAGGTCAGTGGTGCAGGGTGCACCATCACGTCCGACGGTCGAGCTGATCCCGACTGCACTGATCGTCCGTGGATCGACGGTATCCGTGGCGCTGCCGCAACGCACTCGACCGTAGGTCGCGGAACGGGTCTTTTTCGTAACGAGTGTGTGGTGTGCACGAGCTTGACACGTCGTGCGCACCGGGAATGTTTGCGGCATCCGGATGACACATCCGGCGACGCGGTTGCAGCACCCACCCGGTGAGTTGAGCTCCACCCGAGTGCGTCGTCCCCGTGATCGCGCGGGCCGTGCAGCCTCCCCGCTGCATCGCTGTGCGCAGTGCGAACCGGGGGCGGCGCGACAGTCCCGATCTGCGACGTGCCTCTGCACGCGCACGTCGCACGCGCTCACTTCACCGGCATCTCCATCATGTCAACAGGATCGTTCTTCCATCGGCTCTGCCGATCGGCCGCCGGCATAGCCGCGCTGCTGGTCTGCGCCAGCGTCGCTGTCGCGCAGACGACCACCGGCACCATCCGGGGCAACGTCACCACCGACGGCGGCGCGCCTGCCACCGGCGTCACCGTCACCGCCACCAACATCGCCACCGGTTCGGCGCGCTCGAACGTCGCCACCGAACGCGGCACCTACGTACTCACCGGGCTCGTGCCGGGACAGTACGACGTGGCCTTCCGTCGTGTCGGCCTCGCGCCCACCACCCG
>JANMON010000196.1:0-3436 GCA_031369265.1 Gemmatimonadaceae bacterium
AGTCAATACTTGCCGTCGCGCTACGTTCGACGAATGTCACCGACCTCGTTGCGCCTTTGAGCCCAGGCGTCTTGGTGTCAAGCGTTGGCGTTGGCGTTGCCGTCGCAGTGCGACGCTGACTGAGTGCCCCCCGAGCACTCAGCGCTTTCGCTCCGTTGGATCGATCGCGGTCTCGAGCACGCGGAGCATGTTGCCACCGATGATCTTCTTCACGTCCTCGTCGCTGTAGCCGCGGTCCAGCAGCGCCTGCGCGATGCGGGGGAGGCGGGTGACGTCCTCCATGCCGACCGGCAGCGACGTCACGCCGTCGAAGTCGGAGCCGATGCCGACGTGGTCGACGCCGGCCACCCTGGCGATGTGGTCGATGTGGTCGATGAGCACCGATAGCGGCGTCTCGGGGATCGAGTCCAGCAACCGCTGGCGCAGCGCGGCAACCTGCGTTCGAATCTGCTCATTCGGCGTGCCTGCGTCGCGCAGGCGGCGATGCTCGGCGCGCAGCTGCGACTCGATGGCGCCGAAGCGCTGGATGTAGGTGGAATCGATGAACTGACTGAAGAAGTTCACGTTCACCACCCCGCCCGTCTTCGCGACGGCGCGCAGCATGTCGTCGGTGAGGTTGCGGCGATGCACTGCCAGCGCGCGGGCGCTGGAATGGGAGGCGATCACCGGCTTGGTGCTGGTGCGGACCGCATCCCAGAACGTGCTGTCGGAGACGTGCGAGATGTCCACCAGCACACCGAGCCGGTTCATCTCGCGCACGATCTGCTTGCCGTAGGGTGTAAGGCCCTGCGTGCGGGTGTTGTTGGTCCCAGCTGCGGCACCCGCCCACGAGTTGCCGTTGTTCCACGTCAACGTGAGGTAGCGCACGCCGGCGGCGTGCAGCCGGCGCAGGTTGGCGATGGTGCCCTGGATGGCGTGCCCACCTTCGACGCCGACGAAGACCGCGATCTTGCCCTCACGCTTGGCGCGGCGCAGATCGGCGCCGTTGGTGGCAAAGAACAGGCGATCCGGGTGTCGGCGCACGAACGCCTTCACCTGGTTGGTCAACAGCATGGCGCGCGCGAAGGAGCTGTCGGGCGTCATGATCGCGTACGGCGCATCGACGAACGCCGACATGAACTGCCCGGTGATGCCACTCTGCAGCAGGCGCGGATAGTCGGTGCTGCCCTTCCCGGGACCGAAGCCGACCGGATTCCGCACATCGGCGTCGTAGCCCTCGTCGGCCACCTTGGTCGGCATGTCGTTGTGCGTGTCCACCACGATCGCCTCGCGCCAGAGGCGCATCGCGCGCGGCGAGACGTCGGTGAGCGAGTCGCGCTGGTCGGCGACGGCGCGCGGGGTGCGTGCCGGTCGCGGCTGCGTGCCGGGGCGCTGGGCGTGCAGCAGCCCGACCGACAGGCCGAGCGCGAGGGTGGTGCGCACTGCAGTGACGACGGTCATGGCGGATACGGGGTGACGACGAACGGCTTCGGTGTGGCGGAGACGTACGGATTGCCAGCTTCAAAGAAACGCAGCGGCCAGTCGGCTGCACGGGTGATGCCGATGCGCGGCGACACGCGAACGTTGCTCGCCTCCACCGCGCTGCCGCGCGTGATTCGCAGCGCGCCATCCTGCAGCGACGCGCCGTCGAGGGCACCGGTGATGCCATAGGCCGCGCACAGCTTGCCCGGCCCGTTGGTGAGGTCGCGATCGCGCCGCGCCGCCGGGCGACGTGCACGCAGCGCCGGCAGCGCACCGAGCGGCTCCACCGCACGCAACAGCACTGCCGAGCCCACACCATCGGGCAGCGTGACGGCATTCAGGCACCAGTGCATGCCGTAGATGCGGTACACATACGCGTGCCCCGGTGGTCCATGCAGGTGTTCGGTGCGCCGCGTGCGCCCGGCCACCGCGTGACAGGCCGGATCGTGCGGACCAAGGTAGGCCTCCGTCTCCACGATGCGTGCGCGGTGCTCGGCGCCGTCCGCATCGCGGACCACCAGCAGCATGCCAAGCAGCTCACGCGCCACCAGCGCAGGATCGCGATCATAAAATGCCGTCGGCAGTGCAGCGGGCATATGCGGAAAGATGACGACGTGAAACGCACTCGTCCGCGCCACCGAAACCGGTGACGCGGACGAGTGCCCTGCGGTTGCCGTGCTTCGTTATCGCCGCGCGGTCTTCTTGGCTGCGACCTTGGCGGGCGCCTTCACGGCCGCCTTCTTCGCAGGCGCCTTCTTGGCCGCCGGCGGAGCAGACTTGGCCGCCGGTGCCGCCTTCTTCGCGGCCGGCGGTGCAGTCTTCTTGGCGGCGGGACGACCGCCACCACTGCGCGCGGCCGGCTTGGCTGCCGGTGCTGCCGTCGGCTTCACCTCGACCGGTGCTGCGACCGGTGCTGCGACAGGCGCCGCGACCGGTTCCGGTGTCGGCACACTGGCCGCGATCGGCGCCTCGTCGTCCACCACACCAACCATCAACAGGCCTGGCGGCGGTGCACCAAGGCGGCCGCCACGGCCGCCTCCGCGTGAGCCCATGCCGCGCTGCGCCGGCGGACCGGCCACCGGCTTCGGTGCATTGGCGGCTTCGTGCTTCGCGAGCTGCTCCGACACCTCGGCCACCTGCTGCACCGGCGCGACTTCCCACGAATCGCCACGCTTGCGCAGGTCCACCACGTCGGCGTCGTGGGCATCCTGAAGGATGCGCACGAAGTTGCGCTCACTGAGGCTCTCACTGTCGCGACCGAGCAGTGCGGCGGCGCTTTCGCGCACCGCGAGCATGGCGGCCGGCGCATCGTTGCGCGACGTGGCGGCGACGGCCTTGCGCACCAGGTCGAACGCTTCGTTGCGGGTCAGCCGTTCGCCGGCCAGACCGATCGAGTCGCGGCCCTGTGCCGCACGCGGCGTCTCGGCGCGCGGGGAAGGCGCCGCTGCCGCTGCCGGTGCCGGTGCATCGCTGCGCGGCTCGGGACGGCGGGAGCGATCCGGACGTGTGCGCTCGGGACGCGCGGCGGGTGCCGGCACGTCCGCGGGCGCCACCACGGCGTCGTCCTGCATCACATCGGCAGCGACATCGGACGCCGGTTCGGTGGCAGCGACGGCCGTGGAGACGACGTCGGTGAGCACACGCGGCTCGCGCGGTTCACGATCGCGTCCACCGCGTCCGCGGCCGCGACCGCGGCGACGGCGACTGCCGCGCTCCTCGCCTTCTTCCTTCTCCGCGGCCTCGTCCAGCGCACCGGCGACATCGCCCGAGGCGACGGCAGGGGCGGAGGCGGACGCCTTGGCGCCCGGAGGTGCGATCTCGAACTGCCCGTTCTCAAGTCGCGTGAGGGTGAGCAGCCCTTTCTGCGCTGCCTCCTGCACGAACTTGGAGAACTTCGACATGCCGAGGTCCTTCTCGTCGAAGCCGTTGTCGATGTCCTGCATCACCTGCTTGAGGCGATCGGCGCGCATCACGT
>JANMON010000204.1:0-8723 GCA_031369265.1 Gemmatimonadaceae bacterium
CCCACCAGCTGCACCTTCTGCCCCAGCTGCGCCGTCAGCGCCTGCCAGCCGGCCCAGTCGTTCTCGGCCAGGCCGTCCTCGATGCTCACGATCGGGTAGTTCTCCATCCAGCGCGAGTACATGTCGATCATGCCCTGCGCCTCCATCGTGCCGGCCTTGCTCTTCTTGAAGTCGTACTTGCCGTTGGAGAACAACTCGCTGGCGGCACAATCGAGGGCGATCGCGATCTCCTGACCCGGAGCGAAGCCGGCCGACTCGATCGCCTCGATCACCAGCTTGAGCGCATCTTCGTCGGTCTTGAGGTCCGGCGCGAAGCCACCTTCATCGCCAACACCCGACGCCAGGCCGCGCTTCACCAGCACCTACATCAGCGCGTGGAACACTACCGCACCCAAGCGCAGCGCGTCGCGGAATGACTCGGCGCCGATCGGCACGATCATGTATTCCTGGAAGTCCACCGTGTTCGTGGCGTGTGCGCCACCGTTCAGGATGTTCATCATCGGCACCGGCATCGTGCGCGCCATCGGGCCGCCGAGATAGCGCCAGAGTGGCATGTCCACGTCGTCGGCTGCGGCGCGCGCGGTCGCCAGCGAGACGGCGAGGATCGCATTGGCGCCAAGCTTCGCCTTGTTCGGTGTGCCGTCCAGCTCCAGCATCGCATTGTCCACGCCCATCTGGTCCTGCGCCGACATGCCGGCCAGCGCGGGTGCGATCTGTTCCTCGACGGCCTGCACGGCCTTCAGCACACCCTTTCCGAGATAGCGCGACTTGTCGCCGTCGCGCAGTTCGACGGCCTCGCGCTCGCCGGTGGACGCACCCGATGGTACCGCGGCGCGGCCCACCACGCCGCTGTCGAGCGTCACGTCGGCCTCGATGGTGGGGTTGCCGCGGCTGTCGAGGATTTCGCGGGCGGTGATGTCAACGATGGTGGACATGTATGGGGGAGTTCGGGAATGGGCGTGAAGAAACGTGCGTGACAGACGGGGACTCCGACGACGGGATGACGACCTGCGAGCCTGCGTTTTGAGTGTTGCATGCTGCGAACGACCTGAGCTCAGTGCTCGCTACTGCTGCGTCACCGCGCCGGATTCGTGGGGCGGCGCGGAAACTTCACCGGGTTCCTCGGTGCCGAGCGCGTTGCGGCGATCGCTTGCGATTCCGTAGAGCGACGCCATCGCATTGGCCATGCTGGTCCAGACCTGCGCCACCAGTCGCTCACGATCGGAGAACGGCAGGCCAGCGGTGGGAATCGGCTCGAGGAAGTGAATGTTGACCACACCCGGGTGCACCAGCCACTGCCCCGCGGGCATCACCTCACGCGTGCCCATGATCAGCACCGGGATGATCGGCACGCCTGCGCTCATCGCCAGCACGAACGAGCCCTTCTTGAATTGGCGCAGCGGATAATCGCGCCCACGTGTGCCTTCGGCGAAGACCACCACCGACGCACCTTCGTTGATCCGTCGGGCGGCCGTCTCGTACATCTCGGCGGCCGATTTCCGGCTTTTCCGCTCCACGAAGATGGTGCCGACCGCCTCGGCGCCGCGGCCGAAGATCGGGATCTTCCGCAGTTCCTGCTTGGCGACGAAGCTCCAGCGCGGCAGCACGCTGGCGAGACAGAAGACGTCATACCAGCTGACGTGATTGGCGACGTAGACGCAGGCGGCGCTCTGTTCGATGTGCTCCGCGCCGTGGACCCGGGTGCGCACGCCGGCGGCCAGCACCAGCGACCGCGCCCAGAAGTACTGCACCTTCTCGTAGATGCTCCCATGGCGCATCGGGACGCCGAGGTAGGATGCGGTGACGACGATCGCGACCACAGGGATCGTGACCAGCACCGCTACCACCACCGCAATGAGAGTCATCATTACGGCGAAAGGTGGTCGTATCCGGCAGGAGGGTCAACGCGGTGAGGGCCGTCGCGCACGATCACACCGGCTCCTTCGACGGGTGTCGGGGCCAGGACGCGCCCGATCGGGGTCAGCGTGCCGATGCGCGCGGCGCGCGCGGTGGCGTCCATGCCCGCCGGACCGGTGACCAGCAGCTCGTACTCCTCACCGCTGGCCAGCGCATCGCGCGCCAGCACGCCGCCGAGCACGGGCACCATGGCGAGCTCGATGATCAGCCTTGCCGACGAGGCCGCTGCGATGTGGCCCGCGTCTGCAACAAGTCCGTCGGACAGGTCGATGGCCGCAGTGGCGCCGTTCGCCGCACACCAGGCGCCCATGCTCAGGCGCGCCACGGGACGGGCGAACCGCGCGCGATGGGTGGCGCGCGGCGCCTTGCCGGCCTGCCACGCCTCGAGGGCCGCCCGCGGCCCTCCGAGGCTTCCCGTGAGGTAGATCCAGTCGCCAGGCTGCGCGCCGTCGCGGCGCATGGGAGCGGTGGCGCTGCCAAGCACGGTGATGCCCAGCGTCAGCACGGGTGAGCGGGTCGTATCGCCGCCGATGATCGGCACCTTGGCGGCAGCGCAGGCATCACCCACGCCATGCAGCACCTCGTCGATGTCGCGATCCCAGGACGCGGGCGCACCGAGCGCGATCAGCACGCCGAGGGGATCGGCACCCATCGCCGCGAGGTCGGACAGCGCCGCCATCGCGGCGCGCCACCCGATCTCGATCGGTGCCAGCCACGCGCGGCGGAAGTGCACGTCCTCGGTGGTGGTGTCGGTGCTGACGACGAGGCGCGTGCCGGGTGGAACGTCAAGGATCGCGGCGTCATCACCGATGCCATGCGCACGCGCACCCCATTGCCGGACCCAGCGGGAAATGGAGGCGAATTCACGGCCGGGACCCAGGGGCACGGCAGCCTGCGGCGCAGGTTCCGTCATCGGCATGGTACTGCAGGCAGCTCGAGCAAGGTGTGCGACGGGTGTGGCGGGTGTGACGCGTGTGCGAACAGTGCGGGCCACACGTTACTCACTGCGTGCAAGAGGAGGTCCATCGTGACCCCTCGCCATGCACCATGCGTGGCCACCGCATGCTCCGCAGCGGTGCCATGAATCCACGCTGCCACCGCCCCTGCATGCAACGCCGTCATGCCCTGCGCGAGCAGCGTTCCTGCAATGCCGGCCAGCAGGTCGCCGGTGCCACCCATCGCCAGCGCTGGATTTCCCGTCGCCGTCACCAACGGTGCACTACCGGGCGCCGCAATCACCGTCGGCACACCCTTCAGCAGCACGGTGGCGCCCAGCATTGCTGCGAGGTGCTGCGGATCTGTGAAACGATCGACAGCCGACTGGCCCGTGAGCGCGACGAACTCACCGAGGTGCGGTGTCAGCAGCGCCTCACGACCACGCAGTGCGTGACGCAGCGCCTCGAGGTGCGCCAGCGGTGCGTCGCCGGCGTCCTCGATGTCTTCCTCGTCGGCCACTCGTTTCGGCGTGAAGGCGGTCAGCGCTCCCGCGTCCAGCACCACCGGCCCGCGGTAGTCGTGGAGCAGTCGCAGCACCTGTCGTCGCAGCGACGCCGCCGTGCCATCCAGTCCGGGGCCGATCACCATCGCATCGGGCCAGGCAGTGTCGATGCCACTCCAGTCGTGCTCACCCATCCACGCGTGCACGGTGGCGAACGGCACCGCGACCTGCAGCGCGGTAGCCGATGGCGCGGCGACGTCGGCGCGCACCATGCCTGCGCCCGACGCATGCGCACCGCGAGCGGCGATGATCGCCGCACCGGCCATGCCCGGCTCCCCTCCCACGATCGCCACGCGGCCACGAGTGCGCTTGTAGGCATCGGCGCGCATCGCGGGCAGCAGCGCGCGCACCATCGGCGCGTCCACGATGCGCGTCGCGTCGTCGGATTCGACCAGCCCGATGTCCAGCACCTGCAGTGCGCCGACGAGATCGCGGCGCAGCAGGTGGGCACGCTTGACACTGCCGAAGGTGAGCGTGACGTCGGCGGCGATGGCGCCGACGTCGTCGCCAGTGGACGCATCGAGTCCGGTCGGCAGGTCGATGGCCACGACGGGCTGCTCACCGGTGTGCGTGTGCCGCAGCACTTCCAGTGCCGCCGCCACGTCGCCACGGGGTGCACCGGTTGCGCCGGTCCCCAGCAGTGCATCGAGCACGATGGCTTCGCTGCCGGACGGCGGCGTAAATGGTCCGCCCTGCTCCGCCGCCGCCTTCGCACGCCGCGCATCAGCGGTGCGCGGCTCCCCGCTGGCCCACACCGTGACGTGCCATCCCCGCGCCCGCAGCAGCCCCGCAATCAGCCACCCATCGCCGCCATTGTTGCCGGTGCCCACGTACACCGCCGCACTGCGCCAACTGCGCTCATGCAGCGCGTCCGCCGCCGCCGTGGCGGCGCGGAACATCAGCGCATACGACTCCGGCAGCGTCGCGATCGTGCGTTCATCCAGCGCTCGCGCCTCCTCGGCGGTCACCACGGCGATGCGCGTCACTGAACGTCCTCTCCTGGCAAGCAATGATGCGCGACAGTGGCGCAGCTCTCTTTTCTCTCCGCCACTCCGGCGGCGGCATGCCGGGAAGATCGCTAACAGTGTTCACGCGGGAGCCGCGGGGAACGCGGAGGGCTCCGATGACAGGACACAACTCCGAGCGCTAGGCGACGATCGAATGTCTTGGGGTACTGCGTGCGCGTGCCCGCAGTTCCAAAAAAACAAAGTCGTGATGTTCGCCGAGCGCGAGGAGCGCTCTCGTGGGAGCGGAACCTTCCGCGTCCCCCGCGGCCCCCGCGTGAACATTGTTAGCGGACTCCTGAAACCCGCAGCACCCGCGAGCCCGCCAACCGAGCGAGGAGCTCAGCCCTGCGGCACGTTCCGCCACGGGTACGCGGACTCGAACGCGTGATGGAAGTCGAACGCATCCGCGAAATCCTCGCGCTGGTCGTGCGGCTGCTTGATCAGCATGCCGAGGTCCACCAGGGCGAAGACGATGTCGCCGAAGTGCACCGACTCGCGGATGCCCCAGTGATCGAGCACCAGGCGCGACATCACGCCGTAGCGCTCGATGGCCAGGTCACGGCAGGTCTCCGCCAGCTCACGCCCCGAGATGTGCCGACGTTCGCCCAGGCGCTGCTGGCACTGTTCCAGTGCCGCCAGTACGAAGAGAAATGCATGCTCATGAAAGCGGGGTTCGCGCAGGCGAATCTGCTCCATGATGCCGTCCTTGAACGCCAGCTCGGCCACGTCGCCTTACCTCGGGGGGAAATGCTGCACGACGATCAGACGCCAGCGCCGACCGGCGCCGGATAGAGCGGGAAGTTGGCAGCCAGTTCCTTCACGTCGGCATGAACCGCGTCGAGGTTGGCCTTGTCTTCCGGGGCCTGCAGCACGCGGTCGATGAGGGCCGCGATGCGCTGCATCTCCCCTTCCTTCATGCCGCGGGTGGTGACGGCCGGGGTGCCGATGCGGATGCCGCTGGTCACGAACGGGGAGCGCGTCTCCTTCGGCACCGTGTTCTTGTTGACCGTGATGCCCGCCTCGTTGAGCGCGTTCTCGGCCAGCTTGCCGGTCAGCACGTCGCTGCCACGCGAGCGCAGGTCCATCAGCATCAGGTGGTTGTCGGTGCCGCCGGAGACGATCGATCCGCCGAGGGTGACGAGTTCCGTGGCCAGCACCTGCGCGTTCGTCACCACCTGCCGGCAGTAGGTCGTGAACTCCGGCTGCAATGCCTCGCGGAAGGCGACGGCCTTGGCGGCGATCACGTGCTCCAGCGGGCCACCCTGCGTGCCGGGGAACATCGCCTTGTCGATCGCCTTGGCATGTTCCGCCTTACACAGAATCTGGCCACCGCGCGGACCGCGCAGCGTCTTGTGCGTAGTGGTGGTGACCACGTCGGCAAGGGGCACCGGCGACGGATACACACCGGTGGCCGCGAGGCCGGCGAAGTGCGCCATGTCCACCATGAAGATCGCGCCCACTTCGTCGGCCGCCTCACGGAACGCCTGGTAGTCCAGCACGCGCGAGTAGGCGCTGTAGCCGGCGATCAGCAGCTTCGGCTTCTCGCGACGAACCACTTCGCGCATCGCGTCGTAATCGATGATGCCTTCATCAGTTACGCCGTAGTGCTTCGCGTTGTAGTTGAGCCCCGAGAAGTTCACCGGCGAGCCGTGGGTGAGGTGCCCGCCCTGGGACAGATCCAGACCGACGATCGTGTCGCCCGGCTTCAGGAACGCCAGGAACACCGCCGCGTTGGCGCTGGCACCGGAGTGCGGCTGCACGTTCGCGTGTTCGGCGTTGAACAGCTGCTTGACGCGATCGATGGCCAGCTGCTCGACCTTGTCCACCACTTCGCAGCCACCGTAGTACCGCTTCCCCGGCAGCCCCTCGGCGTACTTGTTGGTGAGCGGCGATCCCATCGCCTCCAGCACCGCCGGCGACACGAAGTTCTCGCTCGCGATCAGTTCGATGCCATCGTTCTGGCGGACGATCTCGGCCTCGATCAGCGACGCGATCTCGGGGTCGACGGCGCGCAGCGCGGCGCCCGGCGGGCAACGGTCCCAGTCATTCCACTGCTGCATCACTTCTCCTCCCCGTCGGCCCGCTCGATCTTGGCGATCCGGCGTTCGTGCCGGCCACCCTCGAACGGCGTGTTGAGCCACGCCTCCAGAATCTGCACCCCTTCCTCGTCACTGAGACAACGCGCCGGGATGACCAGGATGTTCGCGTCGTTGTGCTCGCGCGACAGCTTCGCCACCTCGGGCGTCCACGCCACCGCGGCACGCACATGCGGCCAGCGGTTCGCCGCGTAGCTCATGCCCAGCCCAGTGCCGCAGAGGAGGATACCGCGCTTCGCCTCGCCCGACGACACCTCACGGGCCACCGGGTGGGCGTAATCGGCGTAATCGGTGGAGTCGGCGGAGTGCGTGCCCAGATCCTCCACCTCGTACCCCATGCGGGTGAGCGCGGCAGCGAGGTGCCCCTTCATCTCGAAGCCGGCGTGGTCGGACCCGATCGGGATGTGTTCAGCCATGCTCAGCTCGCGGACTTGTTGGGAAACGGAGGCCAGGTGCGCACCATGCCGCGAACGGCCTGGATGCGCCGTTCCGCGAGTCGGTCGGCCGCCACGTGGGAGGTGACACCGTCGGCCCGGGCAATATCGAACACCCCAAGGATAGTCTGGTAGATCTCGTCTGCCTTGCGCAGGGAGCGGGTGCGGTCCCAGCCCGCCAGCTCGCCGTAGACGTTGATCACGCCGCCGGCATTCACCACGTAGTCCGGCGCGTAGATGATCCCGCGCTCCTCCAGCATGTCGCCGTGGCGATCCTCGAGCAGCTGGTTGTTGGCGGCACCCACCACCAGCTCGACCCGCAGCTTCGGGATCGTGTCGTCGTTGAGACCGCCACCGAGGGCGCAGGGGGCCAGGATGTCGGCGTCCTGGTCCAGGATCTCGTCCACCGTCACCCCACGCGCGCCGGTGGCCTCGACCACCCGCTTCACGCGCTCGGCGTCGATGTCAGCCACGATCAGGCGCGCACCCACCGCGTTCAGTTCTCGGGCCAGGTTGAAGCCCACGTTGCCGCAGCCCTGGATGGCGACGGTGCGCCCCCGGAGGTCGTCGCTGCCCCACTTGAACTTGGCGGTGGCCTGCATGGCCCGGAACACGCCGCGCGCCGTCACCGGCGACGGATCGCCGGAGGCGTTCTGCAGCCCGGCCACGTAGTTCGTCTCCATGTGCACGAAGTCCATGTCCAGCGTGCCGGTGCCCACGTCTTCGGCCGTCACGTAGCGACCGCCCAGCGAATCCACGAAGCGGCCGTGGGCGCGGAAGATCATCTCGCGGTTGGTGGTGCGGTTGTCACCGATGATGACACTCTTGCCACCGCCGAGATTGAGGCCGGCCACCGCATTCTTGTAGGTCATGCCGCGCGCCAGGCGCAGGGCGTCGGTGATCGCCTCCTCGTCGGAGGCGTAGTTCCAGAATCGCGTCCCGCCGAGGGCGGGGCCGAGGGTGGTATCGTGGATCGCGATGATGCCGCGGTAGCCACTGGACTTGTCATGGCAGAGCACCAGCTGCTCGTGCCCCATCGTGGAGATCGTGTCGAAGAGATTCATCGGTATGGAAAAAGACGACGACGGCGCAGCTGCGCGACGCGGTGTCGGTCAGGTACGGGGATAGAGCTCGCGGGCGATGACGATGCGCTGCACTTCCGAGGTGCCTTCGTAGATCTCGGTGACCTTGGCGTCGCGGAACAGCCGCTCCACCGGGTACTCGGTGACGTACCCGTAGCCGCCGAAGATCTGGACGGCGTTGGTGGTGGTCCACATCGCCGTCTCGCTGGCGAGCAGCTTGCACATGGCGCCGAACTGCGTGATGCTCTCGCCGGCATCCTACGCGCGCGCGGTGGCGTAGAGCAGCGCGCGGGCGGCGGTGATGCGGCTGGCCATGTCGGCCAGCTTGAACTGCACCGCCTGAAAATCCTTGATCGGCTGTCCGAACTGCTTCCGTTCGGCGGCGTACTCGCGCGCCGCTTCGGCGGCTGCCGTCGCGATGCCGAGTGCCTGCGCGGCGATGCCCAGCCGGCCGTGATCCAGCGACTGCATGGCGTAGATGAAGCCCTGCCCCTCGGTGCCAAGCAGGCGGTCGCCGGGTACACGCATCTCGTCGAAGTTCAGCATCACGGTGGGGCTGGCCCGCATGCCCAGCTTGTCCTCCTTCTTGCCGACGCTGAAGCCGGGGAGGTCGGGGGTGATGATGAACGTCGAGATGCCCTGCCCTCCGCGGCGCGCATCGGGGGAGTCGGTGCGCGCCATGGCCAAGA
>JANMON010000234.1:0-8131 GCA_031369265.1 Gemmatimonadaceae bacterium
TCGCGGATCGCGCCAGCCGCGCGGGCTACAACACGATCATCACCGGCCGCTACTACCGTACGAATGGCAACCTGACCGTCATCGCACAGATTCGCTCGGCGAATGCGGGGACGCCGGCCGTCCGCTTCGCGGAGGAGCAGGGGTCGATCACCGATCCCATTCCTGTGCTCCGCCGGGTCGAGCAGCGGCTGCTCGGCGCCTTCGCCACGATTCACGGCGCACACATGCCGGCCGCGACGACCGGAGCTGCTGCCATACCCACGTATGCGGCGTACGCCGAGTACGTCGGTGGCCTCAAGGCGTGGATCGAAAGCGACGGGAAAACAGCTGGCGCGCACTTCGAACGCGCGCTTCGCCTCGATAGCAGCTTCGTCTCCGTGATTCCGATGCTCTATCAGTCGTGGCAGGGCACCGCGAACCGAAGCGCCAGCGCCGAGTCGCTACTGACGGTGTATGCTGCGAAGCAGCATCTGATGGCGCCCTATGATCGGGCACAGCTGGCATACATCACCGGCTTCGACAGCGGTGATCGCGAAAGCATGTACCAGGCCGCGCGGCAGATGGTGCGCCTGGCACCGCGGTCCCCGGATGCGCAGTGGTCCCTCGGGTTCGCCGCCGCCACCACCAATCGTTTCGAGGAGGCGGTGGCTGCCTTCAAGGCTGCCGAAGTGGACCGATGGTGGACGCACGACAAGCTCTTCGCCGCGATCCACTGGCAATCGATCTCGTATCACCTGCTCGAACGGTACGCCGACGAGCTCGCGCTGGTGCGGGCCGTCATCGCGCAGCATCCGTTCGAGGCTGACGCCTGCATGTATGAACTGCGCGCCATGGCGCCACGATCCGGTGAATCAGAACTCGAACAGTCGATCGCTGGCTGCATCGCTTCCTCGGGAGGTACCGACGTGGCTTGGCGCGCCAACGCCAATCTTATGCTTGCGGCGGAGCTGCGTGCACATGATCGTCTGCGCGAAGCAACGCAGTTTGCCGGTCGTGCGGCGGCGCTGTTCCGTAGCGCCCTGGAGCGCGACAGCAGCTCCAGGCAACTTCGCGAAGGACTTGCCACCGCGTACATGGAGCTGGGTCGTTGGGAGCCAGCGCTTGCGTTGCTGGAGCCGGCGGCACGGGCACTGCCGGACAACACCCCTCCGAGATTCGCTGCCAACGCCGCTATCGTGGCGGCAAAGCTGGGCCGCACGCTGCTGGCCGAGGAGATGTTCGCACGCTTGAGTGACAGCATGCCTACATCTTTCGTTCACTTGCAGCGTGCCCGCGTGCTCGCACACCGCGGCCGCGCTGACGACGCCGTGGCCGAGTTGCGGCTCGCCGTCAGCAAGGGCCTGTCCGCGACCGAGTTGTTCCATGCCAATTTCGGCTTCCAGCCACTGCGACGGCACCCGGGCTACATCGGGCTGGTGGAGCCACGGCGATGACCGCGCCGAAGCGAGAAAGCATGAAGGGCCGCCGGCAGCTGCCGACGGCCCTCGTTGCACGTGCTCAGCGCCAACTCACCCGACCGCGGCGTAGCTCTTCGTGTGCGCCCGCCGTACCGGCGCCTGCCGCCGTACCGGCCTTCCACGACCCACACCATCCGTCTCCAGCTCGAACGTCGCCACCGTGTCGTTCAGCGTGCTGGCCTGCGCATTCAACTCCTCGGCCGCACTGGCCGACTCCTCTGCGCTGGCGGCCACCTGCTGCGTGATCGCATTCACCTGCGCCACCGCGCGCGTGATCTGCGTCACACCATCCACCTGGCCGGCGCTGGCGGCGGTGATTTCGCTCACCACCGTCACCACCTGCGCGATCTGGCCGGAGATCTCCTTCAGGCTGCCGAGCACTTCGTCGTTCAGCTGCACGCCCCGTTCGGTGGCGGAGACCGACTTCTCGATCAGGGCCTCGGTACTCTGCGCCGCATTGGCCGCGCGCAGCGCCAGGGCCCGCACCTCGTCGGCCACCACCGCGAATCCTCGACCGGCGTCACCTGCCCGCGCCGCTTCCACTGCGGCATTCAGTGCCAGCAGGTTGGTCTGGAACGCGATCTCGTTGATCGTCTTGATGATGCGCGCCGTTTCCTGCGTGGAGGCCTTGATGTCGCCCATGGCGGCGGTCAGGTTCGCCATCCGCTTCTCGCCATCGGTGGCGTGATTGCGCGCCTCGGCCGCCAGCGCACTGGCCTTGCGGGCATGATCGGCGTTGGTGCTGGCCATCGACGCCAGCTCATCGAGGTTGATCGTCACTTCACCGAGGCTGGCTGCCTGACGCGTGGCACCCTCAGCCAGCGAGCGACTGGCGTTGGTGATCTCACCGCCGGCGTTGCGCACCTCGGATGACGCGGCGCTGACCTGCGAGATGGTCGCATGCAGCTGCTCCACCGAGGCGTTGAAGCTGGTCTTCACCGACTCCGAGTCGGCACCGAACGTCGCCGTGATGCGATGCAGCAGGTTGCCCGTCGAGAGCGCCCGCAACCCTTCGGCGATGGCAGCGATCACGACCTGGTTCTGTTCCGCATCGCGATGAATCTTCTCCTCGACCATCTTCTGGTCGTGGATGTACGTCAGCGACCCACAGGCACGGATCGTCTGGCCGTCCTCGGAGTGCTTGCAGCCACCGGTGGCGCGGAACCAGCGGTACACGCCGTCCTTCATCTTCAGCCGGTAGGTCACGTCGTACCGCGCGTTGCCGGTGCGATCGGCGAGGTGACCACCGAAGGCGGCGAAGGTGCCCGGCACGTCGTCGGGATGCAGCTTGTCCGACCACGACTGGCAGACGTTCGGGAAGTCCGCCTCACTGCTGTATCCGATCAGCCGCCGGAACTCCGGCGACCAGAGCCACTTGCTCTGCGGGTCGAGCGCATCCGCGTTGTAGAGCACCGCCTGCCATAATCCCACGCCTGACGCGTTGTCGAGCACATCGGAGCGCTCCTTCACTTCCTTGAGTTCTGCCGTGACGCGGGCCAACTCCGATGACGTGCGGAAGAACGGGAACGGCATGTACGAGCACTCCTGTCGGGGGCAGCGACAGTCAGGGTGGCGGTGACATCAGGTCCCCCGAAGTCTCGACAGGCGCGTTAGCCGGCATGAGCGCGCTACGCTGGAACATCACGACTTTCGCATGAGCGTGTGCACATCGAGCCGATGGCGTTCGGCTCGCACGCGCTCACAGGTAGCTGAGGAGCCAGTGCGCCCGTCGCGCCCTGACGCGGCCGAACCACCGGCAGAGCGGGTACATGAGCACCACCGCCGTCACCCACGCGGCGTAGGTCGCGGGCAGCCCGTATCCGAAGCCGGACGGGAACAGTTCCTTCGGCCCACCCATCGACGGTGGCGCGTGCAGCAGGAACGGCATCGCCGCGCTCCCGTAGCGCACCAGCGTGGCGGCGATCAACAGCAGGTGCAGCAGCAGGAAATGTCCGACGAAGTAGAACAGCGGCACCCGCCCGAACACCAGTAGCGGGTTCGCGTCACGCAACGTGCGGCCGCCGAGCAGCGACAGCAGCACCAATGCGGGGCCGAGTGTCATCAGCAGGAAACTCAGTGACGGCGGATACTTGGTGGTGTTGAGGAAGGAGAGCAATGTGAACATCGGCGACGACTGGCTGCTCCAGACTGACGGATCACCATAGACGTTGAGCGCGCGCACCGCGAGGAAACACACCGTGAGCGCGACACCCAGCCAGCGCAGGCGCGGGCGCCATGCAGATGGCGGCGATTGCAGCACCTCACCCAGGCAGTAACCGAGCGCCATCACGGCGAACCAGGGCATCAGCGGATAACCGACAACCACCACCGGTCCGCCGAGCAGGATGGCGGGTTGGTGCAGCATCGTCCAGAGTGGCGCCAGTGACCCGAACTGCGCCGCGCGCACACCATCGAAGGCGTTGTGCAGCAGGATCGTCGCCAGCGAGATGGCGGCCATCACGCGCAGTGGCAGATGAATGAGTGCCGCGAGGATGATCATCGATCCGCCCAGCGCGAAGAGCGTCAGCAGCAACACCGGAAACTGCAGGTCGAGGCTGAGGTCGAAGGCGAGGCGCATCACCACGATCTCCACCACGACAAGCCACACCCCGCGCGTCCAGAGAAAGCGCGACAGCTGCGCCTTGGTGCGACCCGGCTGCGCCAGCCAGAGGCGCGCGCTGGTGCCCGCCAGCAGCACGAACACCGGCGCGCACAGATGCGTGATCCAGCGCGTGAAGAACAGCAGCGGGGTGGTGGTGGCGAGGTCGGTGGGCTGCTGCAACATCGCGCCGGCGTGGAAGAAGTCGCGCGTGTGGTCGAGCGCCATGATGATCATGACCAGCCCGCGCAGGGCGTCCACGGCCTGTAGCCGGCGAGGAGTATCGGTGGTCATCGCCAAACGCGATGCGTCGAGCGTGCCGTCATCACCGCGGTCGCGTCATCGCGGCGCGCTCCCGCGCGACACGGCCACACCGACGCGCGAATCGGCGGTGCCGTAGTACAGGAACCACTGGCCACGAAACGGCACCAGCGCTTCCACGAAGGTCGTTCCTTCCACGTACTGCCCGGTTTTCTCGTATGGCTCGGTGGGACGGATGAACGGCACGTCGGTGCGGTCCAGCAGCCGGATCGGGTTACGCGCGTCGTAGAGCGCCTGTCCGCCGGTGTAGATGCGCTGTGGCAGTGTGGAATCACCGTGGGTGCCGAGGTTGCCGGCGTTGTAGAGCAGCACGATGCCGCGCTCGGTGAGGATCGCCGGCGGCCCCGCTTCCACCAGCCACGAATCGAAGTAGCCGGCCCGTGGCGACAACACCTTGAGCGCGCGACCGTTCGCATCCTCGAGCGGCGTCCAGTTGATCAGGTCATCGGATGTCGCGATCTGGATGTCGGGCACGTTGTAGTACATCCAGTACTTCCCGTTGACCTTCGTGGCGACCAGTCGATCGCCGACCGCACGCACCAGGATTGCGCCCGACTTGGACTCGGTGCGCAGGAACTTGCCGTCACCCGCGCGGGCGAACGCCGGTCCGTGCTTCTGCCACGAGAGGAGGTTACTGGACGTGGCCACGGCCAGGCGCGGGACGTCGCCGTTCCACTGTGTGTAGGTCAGCACGTAGCGACCGTCGTCAGTCTCCACCAGGCGCGGGTCTTCCACGCCGCCCGTCCACTCGTAGCGTGCTTGCGCATCGCGGTCGGGCTGCAGCACGGGCAGCGGCCGACGCGTGAAGCGCAGGCCATCGGCACTCTCGGCCAAGCCGAGCCGCGAGGTGTGCCCGCCGATCTGCGAGACCCCGGTGGCGTCCTCTGCCCGGTAGAGCATGAACATGCGACCCTGGCGCACGATGGCGGCGGGATTGAAGGTCGCGTACGCCTCCCATTGCACCAGGCTGTCGTTCATCGGCGATCGGAGCTGCGCGGCGGTGCTGGGCGAGATCACCGGGTTCACGTCGCGCGGCTTCTCGAACGGGCCGAACATCCAACGGCGATCCTGCGCGCGGGCGTGCGAGGCGAGCAGGTGCAGCGCGACCAGCGCCACGGCGTGACGGGGAAGCTGTGTCGAGGTTGGCATCATGGCGGGAATAATGCGCCGCATGGCCGTCCGATGCGGCGTGTCGCGTGCAATGCACTGTCATCAGCGACGCAATGGTCGGGGCCGATATCGACACAGGCGTGCGTGTGTGACCCGGTACGAATTGCCGTTTCGCTGGCGTGACACATTCAGGGAAAGTGATGACGATACACCACATACGAAACGATTCTCACTTCGGCGAATTCCTGCATCAGCAAACTCGACCTTAACACCGTAACTCATTTGAATTCATTCACTTGACGCGGTGGTCGCCATCTCAAAGGACGGCATTTCGCCGTATTGTCGAGTTTGGTATTTCATTAAGCACATCACTTGCCATTTCAGCACCCGCATGCGTTCCGCGCCAGCACGACTGGCGCTCCCCCCCACGTTTTGCGAGGCTCAGATGATCCGTAAGTCCTTTGTATTGGCGACACTCGCGGCGGCGTTGCCGCTGGCTGCCGCCAATGCGCAGTTCACCTACAACTCCCCCACCGGGCAGCCCCTGCCGCCTGCGGTGACGGCTGTGGGTGGCATCGTGGTCGACTTCGTCGGCCTGAACGGCAACCGCCTCGTCGCCCAGCGCGCCGCCAGCGGCCTGTTCGTCGGCAATACGCCGAACACCGCCACGTTCACGATCGGCACGCAGACCGGATTCACGTCCGCCCTGCTCGCCACGCTGGGCGGTGGCATCGCGCAGGCGTCGTTCCGCGTCACGTTGTTCGACGGTGACACGCGCTCGGGCAACTTCGACTTCAACGACAACTGGTTGCTCGTCAACGGCATCCGTGTCGGCAACTTCTCGGGCGTCTCGACGATCGAGACCACCAGCCTGGGTGCGCCGGTGGGCAGCGGCAACATCGCCAACGGGTTCGGTAACAACGTGCTGAACACCGGATTCTTCTTCGTGAACAATTCGGCCACGCTGTCCAGCATCTTCGCGTCGCTGGCCGGCGGCACGATCGTGTACGGCTACGAGGACGTGGACCCGGCTGACCAGTTCCTGGACTTCACGCAGGGCGTGGATGGCAGCCTGATCGACACCAACGTGCCGCCGGTGGTCGTCCCGCCGACGGTGGGTGTGGTGCCGGAGCCGTCGACGTACGCGCTGATGGCGACTGGCCTGCTGGGCCTGGCCGGACTGGTGCGCCGCCGTCGTACCACGCGCGTCTGACCTTCAGCGCTCGGGATCGTGGTTTGGGCGGGGCTGCCTTCGGGTAGCCCCGCCTTTTTTCTGCGCGCTGCGGTGGCCGAGCTCCTGCAACGCACCGGGTAGCTGCATCGGCGCCCCGAACTCCGGCGACTCGCCGGTGAACGTGTACGGAAAGAGCAGGTTGGCGCGATAGCCAGCCCGATGCTCCACTTCCACCACCAGTACCTGACGCGGCGTGGTGTCGCCGGGCAGGATCTGCTGACGGAAGTACGCCATGCCGATTGCGCTCGATCGCTGCGTGCGGGCACCGACGCCGAGTGCACGACGGAATGCCGTGAGTGTGCTGTCGGGGGTCAGCAGCGTCTTCTCCGCCTGCGCCCCCACCACCGACTCGACGTTGCCACCCGCGTCCTGCAGTGCACCGACGGGAATGTGGGCCGCCGGCGTGACCAGTGCCCACGCCGCCATGTCGCGCACCGTGACCACGAAGCTGTCGATGGCGGCGCGGGTGGCGGCTGGTGTCACAGCGCGCTGGGCGGCCACGGGCACGGCGAGACTGAGTGCGCCGGCGATGGAGACGCAGCGTCGTCGCAGGAACTGGTGCATGGAGCTCGTGGTGAGGGTGTGAGTCACGACGATGGAGGATCTTCCACCACGCCGGCTGTCGATGCCGAGAGCCTGCCTCGAGCGATCGATGGGCGCTGCCGGAAGTGTACGCACGCCGCCATAGATTGCGGATATGCCCGCCCACGACACCTCCGCCGAGGCACACGCCGTGCTGATCGAGCGGATGCGCGCGCTCGCACCCGCGGAGCGTGTGGCACGCGCGCTCGACCTCAGTGTGGTCCTGCGCCGTGCCGCGTTCGACATGGTGCAGCAGGAGCATCCCGAGTGGTCGCCGGCGGAATGCCGGACACACCTCGGCCTTCTGTGGTACGGGATTGCCTGAGCGATGGAATTCGAACTCGTCCCATTGCTGCGTGCGGTCAGGACGGCCTTGAGGGACTGCGGGATCCCGCACATGCTGGCAGGTTCCGTGGCGAGCGCAGCGTATGGTGTGATCCGGGCCACGCAGGACATCGACATCGTCATCGATCCAACCGTAGTCACGCTTGACCGGCTGCTCGAACACTTCCCCGAGCGGGACTATTACGTAAGTGCCGACGCTGCACACGCGGCGCTGACGCATGGCGGGATGTTCAACATCATCGCGCTGGAAAGCCTCTGGAAGATCGACTTCATCATTCGCCGTCAGACACCGCACGGCGCGGCGGAATTCGACCGCCGCGTTCCACTTGCTGTGGCTGGCGAAACGTTCGACGTTGCGACGGCTGAAGACACGATCATCGCCAAGCTCACCTGGGCGGCGATCGGCAAGTCAGCTCGTCAGCTCGAGGACGTACGAGCACTCCTCACGATGCGCGCGGGGCAACTCGACGACGCCTATCTCCA